>NZ_JBSPKX010000199.1:0-459 GCF_053848045.1 Mesorhizobium sp. BHbdii
CGCCTATGTGCCGATGATCTCTGGCCGTGGCCTTGGCCATACCGGCGGCACGCTGGACAAGATGGATGCGATCCCCGGCTACATCAGCCAGCCCGATATCGCATTGTTTCGCCAGGCGGTGTTGGAAACCGGCTGCGCCATCATCGGCCAGACCGCCGATCTGGCGCCCGCCGACCGCCGTCTCTATGCCATCCGCGATGTCACCGGCACCGTGGAATCGGTGCCGCTGATCACTGCCTCGATCCTGTCGAAGAAGCTGGCCGCCGGCCTGGGCTCGCTGGTGCTCGACGTCAAGGTCGGCAATGGCGCCTTCATGGAGAAGTCGCGCGACGCGACCGCGCTCGCCAACAGCCTCGTCGAGGTCGCCAGCGGCGCCGGACTGAAGGTCTCGGCGTTGATCACCGGCATGAATGAACCACTGGCCTCGGCCGCCGGCAATGCCGTCGAGATGCGCAACGC
>NZ_JBSPKX010000200.1:0-457 GCF_053848045.1 Mesorhizobium sp. BHbdii
GGTAGCGCGCATCGAAAAGAACGTTGCCGAGTCGGGGATCGATTGTAATTTCCGCAGGTTGGACGCCTTCCTGTTTCCGGCGATGGGGGTGGACCTCAAGGCGGCCCGCGATCAGCGACAGGAGGAATTCGAGGCGGCACAAAAGGTTGGCGCGGCCGCTGAACTGGTCACCGGCGTGCCGCTCAAAGGTTTCGGGAAGGCGCCTGTGCTTCGTTACGCCAATCAGGCGACGTTCCATCCACTGCGATATCTCCGGGGATTGTCCACGGCAATCCGCGACAAAGGTGGACGCATCTTCGCCAACAGCCCCGTGATCTCCGTTGAGGAATTGCCGGAGGGCGGAGTGCGCGTCTCGACGGAAAACGGTGGTGTGGTCGAAGCGGCGACTGCCGTCGTCGCCACAAACTCGCCGATCAACGATCGCTTCGAACTGCACACCAAAAGGTCGCCCTATCGC
>NZ_JBSPKX010000201.1:0-456 GCF_053848045.1 Mesorhizobium sp. BHbdii
GCTGATCTGGCCTTTGCCGGCTCGTCGACCGTCGCCACGATCGCGGCGGGTGCGGATAATGCGGCACAACGCCTGAGGCTGCGAACCCCAAGCCGGATCGACGGCAGCACGCTGAAATCCGGGGAGACGGTTTCGCTTTCGTTTGCGCCGCATGAAGGCCATCTGGTGCTGGCATGAGCGCGGCCGGCTCGATACATCCCGCGGAAAGGCGCTTGTCGCTGCTGGTGACGGTGCTGGCTTTCGCACTGCCGGTGATCTTCGTCCTGGTGCCGCTGGCGATCTTCCTGGTCTACAGTTTCTTCAGCGTCGACCAGGGCACGATCGTCTACGCGCCGACGCTCGCCAACTATGTCCGGTTCTTTACCGATCCGATCTTCCTGCCGGTGTTCTGGAACACCATTGTGCTGTGCGTGTCGGTGGCCGTCATCTGCATCCTGCTCGCCTATCCCGCCGCCT
>NZ_JBSPKX010000202.1:0-455 GCF_053848045.1 Mesorhizobium sp. BHbdii
GTTGACTGCCCGACACCAAATTCCCGTGCGACGGCCGACAGGCTGCCACGCTCGGCCACGCGAACGAAGCTGCGCATGCGTTCGAATGTAATGTCTGACTTATCCATTATTCGGCACAATATTATGCATTACCTGCATATAGCGGATTGAACGGCCATTGGCTACCTTCCCGTCAGTTTCCTCAACATTGGATCTAACCCATGAAAGTTCTCCTCGTCTTCGCTCACCCTGAATCACGCTCGCTGAGCGGCGCCCTTCGTGACGTCGCCATAACGGAACTCGAGGCTCAAGGGCATGAGGTGCGCGTGTCGGACCTGTATGCCGATGGCTGGAAATCCGAGATCGATCGCGCCGACTTCCCTTCGCTGGAACCCGATGCGCGGCTCATCCCGGTCGCGGCTTCCAAGAAGGGTTTCGAGGCCAACACCCTAACCGGCGATGTGAAGGCCGAGATC
>NZ_JBSPKX010000203.1:0-452 GCF_053848045.1 Mesorhizobium sp. BHbdii
GCCAAGCGACGTCCAGGTCGAGAGCGCCAGAATCAGAAACGCCAGCACGCTGCCGGTGACGGCCAGCCGCCGCCGGCCGATCATTGCGGCGATCAGCCCCGCCAAAAGCAGGAAGATCGTCAGGTTGAGTGGCTGGATGAAGAACCAGAAGACCTTGGAAAGAAGGAAGAACATCGCTCACCCCTTCAGAGGATCGATATCCTTACCACCACTTCTCAGGCTGAAATGTGCCGGCCGCCTGCTCGATGACGGCGGCGGTCTGGAACAGCGTCTCTTCCTCGAACGGCCGGCCGATCAGCTGCAGGCCAAGCGGCAGCCCCTTGGGATCAAGGCCGGCGGGCACCGCGATGCCCGGCAGGCCGGCCATGTTCACGGTGACCGTGAAAATGTCGTTAAGGTACATTTTCACCGGATCGGCGGCCATGTCCTCATCCGCGATGCCGAAGGCGGCG
>NZ_JBSPKX010000204.1:0-451 GCF_053848045.1 Mesorhizobium sp. BHbdii
CAGCCCACGCCGCGACTGTCGGACTTGCCGGTGCGATCGCCGGTGGTGCGGTGGCCAACCCGTTCAAATCGCCCGAGCATCCCGGCGACATGATCCACATCGACATCGGTTGTTCCTCGCGCGCAAAAAAGCCGCCGCATGTGAGCCGCGCGTCTCGGGCGTGAAACAAAATGGCTAGTCAAGCGTTTGGCGCATTTCGAAGCTTGGGAGCGTGCATGACAAATCATCTTCCAGTCAGGCTCAAATTCGCGGACGGCCGCTTGATGACAGTGTCGTCAATTTGCGAAGCGAGCGCAGCCTTTGACCAGCAATGGCGCGACAAAGATGCGGCAGAATTCAAACTGGCGCGAGATCTGATTTTGGGGGCAATGGCGGGGACATATAGACCGGCCGTGGCTTTCGCGGCTTTTAAAAAAGCCGCTGCACGACAAGGGATGTTGCAGAACAGTGT
>NZ_JBSPKX010000205.1:0-450 GCF_053848045.1 Mesorhizobium sp. BHbdii
GAAATTGGCGGCCACTTCGCGCAACGCGGCGCGCGGTTTCGGCTTCAATTCGTCGCTCTCGGCGAGATTGCCGGCGGCCTCCAGCATCGGGATGCGCAGCGCGCGCGCCGTGTCGTGGATCTGGCGGATGGTGGCTTCGCCAAGCCCGCGCTTGGGCACATTGACGATGCGCTCGAAGGCGAGGTCGTCGCCGCTGTTGGCAACGACGCGGAAGAAGGCCAGCGCGTCGCGAATTTCCATGCGCTCGTAGAAGCGCGGGCCGCCGATGACGCGGTAGTTGAGGCCGAGCGTGATGAAGCGGTCCTCGAAGGCGCGCATCTGGAAGGAGGCGCGCACCAGGATCGCCATGTCGTTGAGATTATGCTTCTGGCGCTGATAGGCCTCGATGGTCTCGCCGATGGCGCGGGCTTCCTCCTCGGAATCCCAGGCGGCGGGGACATTGACCTTGCC
>NZ_JBSPKX010000206.1:0-450 GCF_053848045.1 Mesorhizobium sp. BHbdii
GTTCAGCTTTGCCGTGGTCATGATCAAAAGCTCCCGGAATGGCTGCGGGTCGGGCGATCCATGATGCGGCGGCCCATCAGGCTCGCCGTAAGGTCGACCATAAGCGTCGCGGTCCGGCCACGCTCGTCCAGAAAAGGATTCAACTCGACCAGGTCGAGACTGGAGACGAGGCCGCTGTCGGACAGCATCTCCATCACCAGATGCGCCTCGCGGAAGGTCGCGCCGCCGGGAACGGTGGTGCCGACAGCCGGCGCAATCGACGGGTCGAGAAAGTCGACGTCGAGACTGACATGCAGCAGCCCGTCTTCATCAGACACGCGCGCCAGGAAGGCGCGCAGCAGCGGCGCGATGCCATGTTCATCGATGGCGCGCATGTCGTGCACGGTGACGCCCGCCTGGTTGAGCGCGCTGCGCTCGGCCGGGTCGACACTGCGCAGGCCCATGGTGCAG
>NZ_JBSPKX010000207.1:0-449 GCF_053848045.1 Mesorhizobium sp. BHbdii
TCGGGAACGCCTCGGAAAAGCCCGGCAGGTTTTCCCAATGGATGGCGCAGCGCTTGTTGGACAAGAGGCCGGCGGCGGCAAGGATGTGCGCGCCGGTGCATAGGCCGCCGACGGCGACGCCACGATTATACTCCTCGCGCAGCCAGGCGAAGGCCGATTTGTTCTGGTAGCGCTCGACGTTGACGCCGCTGCAGACGATGGCCATGTTCGGCCGGTCGGGGCCCGCCATCTTCTTGCGTTCTTCCTCCAGCGAGGTGTTGACCGCGCATTCGACGCCATTCGAGGCGCGCACCGGCTTGCCGTCGATGCTGGCGAGGCGCCAGCGATAGGCCTCGTAGCCGAGCATGCGGTTGGCGGAGCGCAACGGGTCGAGTGCGGTTGCAAAAGCGATCATAGTGAAATCGGGGATAAGAAAGAACACAAACGATCGCTTGATCGGATGCTTGATG
>NZ_JBSPKX010000208.1:0-449 GCF_053848045.1 Mesorhizobium sp. BHbdii
GAGGGTCCTGCCCGCCTCGCCGGAAAAGCCGTTGGCCTTGGCCCATGCGACGGCAGATGGCGCAAGGCCCACGGCCTCCAGGCCGTCACGGGCCACCAGATGCACCGGCAGCGCACCTTGCAATTTCGTCTCGACGAGTTCGACAGGCATTCGATGTTCTCTCCTGCCGACCCTTCGCGAGTCGGCGCTTCTTAACCCTCCGTTAGGGTTAACAGAATATTTCTTCGGGAGGGAAGATGGCCACGCAATGGCCGCGCGTATGAATGGAGGCTTAGGTGTCGATGCCGACAAACCGCACAGTGAATGCCAGGGGAAAACGGTTCGTCACCACGGCCCTCATGCTGGCGCTCGCGGCTGCCGTCGCCGGGTGCGGAACCAGCAGGATGACGACCGGCTCGATCGGTCGTACCAGCGGCAAGCCGCTGGACAGCATGTCGGCGGGAGAAGTG
>NZ_JBSPKX010000020.1:0-12385 GCF_053848045.1 Mesorhizobium sp. BHbdii
CATGGGTTTTCGCCTACTGGGGGATCCTACAAGTCCTCATTGTCAGCAGATTCAGTCGACGTGGACGCCGTCGGCGCCAAGCTCGCCACGCGGTCGACAGCATGGCCCTTGGCGTGCTGACAAGGCGGTCATTCCCAACGTGGCGATCCACGAGCTCGGGTAATTCAAGTGGCATCGTTGTCGGCGCGTTCTCGAGATAGGTGGCATCGCCATTGACCGCTTCGCGCGCAATTCGCGCCGTTCATGACTGTGGTCGAAGATCCCCGAAGTCGCCATTCCTTCGAAGGTGCTCCACTCCGGGCGCCCTTCTTCGCCTCGGCTGCGGCGGCAAGCGACGCAGAGGGATCGCGCCATCACTGAGTATCGTCCGGCAAATTGTGGGCGTTGAGCGCAGTGAAGGCAAACTGGCGATGGCCGCAGGTGTTTCTGCGCCTTAGAGCCAAGTTCCGCCATCGGGATTCCAACGGCCGCGGGCATTCTCCGGGGACGCAAGACTATCGATAATGGGACCGAAGAAGCGTCGCAATTCTTCTTGGAGCTCCACAAAGCTCGGCGGTTTGAGAGTCGGTGGGTTGCGGCGAAGAAAGCCGCTCCAAAGACCGCGATCCTCTACAATCGCTGCAAAAGCCTCTGTCAGACCAACGGGCATTACGGTGGGGATGGCAGTCTCTCGGCGCCGAAGCGTGCCGATGACCGCTTCGACAAGGTTCGACGCGTCGAAGGGAAAGATGCGGGTCGTGACCCAGATGTCGTAAAAGTCCTTGATCCGGCCGTTTACTTCCCCAAAGCGGATCATGGCCTCGAACTTCTCCGCGACCACTGTTTCGGGGGGATACATCAGCACGCTTGCCTCCGGCAGGTTCGGCAGCAGGCTGGGAAAGGTCCCTCGCTTTGGCGACGGATAGACATGATCGCCGAAGCCGATGTCGACTTGCACGTGAATTTTCGCGCCAGCCAAGTCCGCCGTCAGACTTAGCTGGGCACCCTGATATTTGTCGGCTTCGCGAACTGCCTCGATCTTGAGGCTGTCTGCGTCGAACTTGATACCGTCATCGGGCGCTTCAACTTGGCAGATGCGGACGAACAGTTCGGCGATAGATACGGGGTTGGGACTGCCCTCGCCGAGCAGATCGAGATCCCCGGTTGGCTGAAATACGTGCTCCGGCCAGGTGACGAACAGCATGGCGCCCTTGAGCACATAGCGAGCGGCCGCCTCGGTTTTGCTGAGGCGAAAGGGCAGGCGTTCGATTGCGTAGCGTGTCAGGACGCGCTGGTAGTCATCACCGTGTTGCCTGGCATGATTGAGCAGTCGGGCTCTGATCGAACATCCAGATTTTTGACGATCTTAGCGGTCACTGGATCGCCTTGATCAAAGGCTCCATTCGGCCGACGACGCGATCGATAGCGGCGAACTTCATCAGTTCGCTCGGTGTGGTCTTTCGTTGGTGCAGAGATTCGCGCAGCGCTTCGATGGCGACGTCCTCACCAACGTTGCGGCGGTGCTTGAAGCAGTCGGCGACAGTCTTCGCTACCCCGTATATCGGCACGTCAACCGCCTTCGACGCGGATATGCTCTACGCCCGCAGTCAGCGCTTCACCGATTGCGCGGACGATTTCGAGCCGGAGGCCTTTGTGCGGCGTGCGGGCCTTGTGTGGAATGGTCATCCAAACTGCATGAGGCAGCTGAGTGGTTAGCCCATGCTGCCGAAGTGCGCTGATCAGGCTGATCACTCCGTGAGGCACGAGCCGGCTGGCTTCCGCCAGATCGTGCGCGGCATCCTCCCCGACGCGATCGGGATCTTGATAGAGGCCGCGACCGAGGCGAACCAGGTCGCCGGCCTCGGTCAGGCGCCTTAGATACACTAGGGGAATGCCGGCAGCCTTGAAGTCACGGGCGCGCGCAATCCCGAGATCTTTGGTCAGGCTAAGAGCACGTTCACGAAAGGTCATATGGTGGTCGGTCATTAGTTATCTTTTGTAGAAGATTATAGGGGAAGTGCCGACAAAAAATAACAGGATCACGTTTTCTAATTTGCTAATGCCCTCTTCGAGAGCCGCCGTGGATACGGCAGCCTCCGATCAGAGGCGGTGCGCGAGGCAAGGCCTACTTCGGAAGAACGGCGAGACCGAGAAGGGAGTCTCACCTTCCGCGTTCGCATCAAGGACGGGGCTGACGCCGCTTAATGTCGAAGTATCGCCAACTGGAATCGAGCGGGCTGGTTCTTGGTGGCTGCGCTCGACGAGAAATCAGATCTTAATCGATCAATGACAGGGCGGTTCGTGCGAGCCTGCGCACTGGCAAGGTCTACGAGTTCTCCTGCACCGAGAGCCGAAGATGTCAGTTACCGGCTTGGTGCCGACGAGAAGGGCGGAACCTATGTGATCGGACCAACCGGGCCCCAAGAGGAAAAATCGTCTCCCGAAAGCAGGGATTTGTATGGCTCGCGTTGCAGGAACGGCTGCTAGAACGGGATATCAAGATGGAAAAGCCAGGCCATTCGCTCGGTTACGAAGTCGATGCAACCGACCGGGGAAACGTCCGTTGCTGATAGAGATCAAATCGGGAGCGACTGCTGCCGACATTCACACAGGCGCCGGGCAGCTGCATCTTTATCCAGCGTTGATACCGGCAATCGCGGGGCATGAGAGGATCCTTCTCCTACCTGGACGCCCCCATGAAGATGTTGTCGCCGCCTCGCCAAGTTAGATATCGCGGTCTTCACCTACGACCCAGGCATTGAACGTGATGGGAGTGGCATTCGCTTCACGAACGAGTTTTTGGAGCTTTGCGGCCTCGACTAATATGGCGATCGAAGGGGGGCTATCTGCACACAAGGGCGCAACAAGGTTCCCCAGCGGCGGTTGCGCTCGAGCTCCGAAATCCTCCAGGCGATGCCAAGCACCCAGATCTGCGCCATCAGCAAGCCAGCGACGGCCGACCACGGCGGCCGCCAGGGACTGCAGAGCGGTTTCGTGACTGTTGCCTTTTGGGTGCGAACCGCCAGCTGGCAGTCGGTCGCGTAGCTTTCTTAGGTGCTAGGTCTCCGTGCCCGCTGCTTTGCTTTCTTTCCTTACCCGGACGCCGATCTCAGGTTCTCTGATTGAAAGGCGCGATGAGGCTTTGGCGCGGCCCGAATTGGATCCCTTACTCTGACATCCAGCCGGGTCCGGTAACGTCTATGTCCGAGACCCGACACACCGACGCGCTGGTATTTCACCCCGCGCGTCACGAAATATCCGGTCCTCTCCCACCACCTCTACGATGGCACGACGGTTGCTTGGCACACAGCGAGGCTCGCCGCGTCTAGGCGAGGTGTTCGCCTCGATGAAATAAAATGCAGGCGAACGAACATGACAGCGGGCAAACATCCAGGGACGGGTATAGCTGATGCGGGTTGCTTCGCATGGAAACACAGGGTCGTCCGGAGTTCGACGATCGCGAGCAGGTCGAAAGCGTAGTGGGCATTGCAAGAGAGGGCCATGAGACGCTGCGGTGCGAAGGCGATAACGGACTGCTCCTCGCGCTAGGACGGCTCATGCCACCTAATCCTCAAGGTCGTGACGTGTAGCTCTGGGGCTCAAGACACTGCTTCGCTGGAGGCCAAAGCCGGCCCATTTTGAACAGGTCAAGCTCCCACGCCAACCACAACATCCGGAATGAAGGAACCGCCATGTACATCGCCATGAACCGCTTCAAGGTCCAGAACGGCTCGGAGGCCGACTTCGAGGCCGTCTGGAAAAACCGCGATTCCAGCCTTGCCGAGATAAAGGGATTCCGAGAATTCCATTTGCTGCGCGGCCCGGTCAGCGAGACCGAAGGTTACACGCTGTTTGCCTCGCACACAGTGTGGGCAACCCACGACGATTTCGTCGCCTGGACCAGATCGGAGAATTTCCTCGCCGCCCACAGGAATCTCGACACGACGAAAGTCCACTACCTCGGTCACCCGCAGTTCGAGGGCTTCTCCGTCGTCGAGGGCGCGTAAGTACCGACTTAGTCTATGCAGCGGCCACCAGGTTGGCATTGCCGCCCGCGGCCGTCGATCGCGCCGCGCGCTTGCGTGCCTGCCTCGACATTTGCCGCCTCGGCCGCGTAGATATCGCCGATGTTCAAGCGCGCCGATCCATGTAGGTGACCGGGAAGCCCGCGACCACGCGCATTGGTCTTATTCCATGTGGCTGCACCAAGTCGCTCGACCGGTCCCCTCAATCGCAAGCCAAAGATAGTGCTGGCCGACGTCGTGCGGGTGACCGCGGCGGAGCGAACGGCCTTTTGTCGATCGACCTCGATCGGCCGGAGTCCGAACGGCTGGTACCGAAAATAACATATCACTCGGGCCAAAAGCCAGACTGAGCTACGACCCAACTAGGCCTCACAGTGCACCCTACGCTCTAGACGCCCGACCTTCCGCAGAAGACAGACGCCGTTCGGCAGCGCAAGAGCGCCTATACCGTCCATCTTTCAGGCGCAGCCGCCTTTGGCCGAGTGCTTGAGAGAGCTCGTGCGCCAAATTCCTTCGTACGTGCTCAGATGCCACCCATGCACAGGTATTTAATTTCAAGGTAGTCTTCGAGCCCGTGACGGGAGCCTTCCCGTCCGATGCCGGACTGTTTTATCCCACCGAAGGGGGCCGCTTCCGAGGACATTCGGCCGGTGTTGATTCCGACCATTCCGTATTCGAGCGCCTCGGCCACGCGCCAGACACGCTTGAGATTGGACGCATAAAAGTAGGCGGCAAGTCCGTAGATCGTGTCGTTGGCCTCGTGAATGACCTGTTCTGCATCTTCGAAGCGAATGATCGGAGCCAACGGCCCGAATGTCTCCTCTTGCGCGATGGCCATTGCGCTGGAGATATCAGTGAGCACCGTCGGCTGGAAGAACGTCCCCACTTTGCCGATGCGCTTGCCCCCGCATTCAACCGTGCCCCCTTTTTGGACGGCATCCGCGATATGGGTTTCGATCTTGGCTAAGGCATGCCTGTCGATCAGCGGTCCGATAGCCACGCCCGGATCGAAGCCGTCGCCAACCGAAAGGTGGCGGACTTTTTCCACGAATCTGACGACAAACTCATCATGAATGCTCGCCTGCACATAAAGGCGGTTCGCGGAAACACAGGTCTGACCGGCATTGCGGAACTTGGCCTGGATCGCACCATCCACTGCGGCATCGAGGTCGGCATCGTCGAAGACGATGAAAGGCGCGTTGCCGCCGAGCTCGAGGCTGACTTTCTTGATCTGATCCGAACACTGGCGCATGAGCAGCCGGCCGACCTCGGTCGAGCCGGTAAAGCTGATCTTACGGACCTTGGCATTGGAGCACAGTTCACGGCCAATCATATCGCCTTCGGAAGCGAAGATCAGGTTGACGACGCCTTCGGGAAAGCCAGCCTCGTGGGCGAGGGCAAACATTGCGCCCGCAACAAGCGGGGTCTGCTCAGCGGGCTTGAGCACGATTGTGCAGCCCGCGGCCAAGGCCGGCGAGATCTTGCGTGCCACCATCGAGGCTGGAAAATTCCATGGCGTGATCGTGCCAACAACGCCGATCGGCTGCTTGATCACCAGCATGCGGCGGTCTGTCGATGGCGCTGCGATCGTCTCGCCGTAGATGCGATTGGCCTCCTCGGCATACCATTGCAGGTACGCGGCCGCATGCGACACCTCCGATTTTGCCTCGGCAAGCGGCTTGCCCATCTCTGCGGTAAGAATTGCAGCGAGGTCGTCTGCGTGGTCAATGATCAGCTGGTGCCACCGCCAAAGTATGTCGCTGCGCTCCCGCGCGGTCAACGCAGCCCATGCAGGCTGCGCCTCATAGGCCTTGTCGATCGCGGCTCGCGTTTGCTCGACGCCCATGTCGGGAAGCTCAGCCAGCAATTCGCCGGTCGATGGATTGAAAACCCTAAATGAACCCTCGCTAGCCGGTCCCGCAGGCGATGGCATATGGTCGATCGCGCCGAACAGGTCCGGGGCTTTCAGGTGGCGGGTCAGCGGTAGGCATAGAGGCAATTTCGGCTTCCTAAACGCGACGAAGGTGTCGATTAGCAGGCTGCCGATGTCTATCCCGCACGGCGCGCTTTTCACATAGAGCCTCGGATGGACGGCGAGTAGACCCACCGTCAATCTACAGCCGGAAGAAAAAGCTGCCACTCCGGCAAAGGAGGCGCGGCGCAACAGCGAGTCCTAACGAAAAAAACGCCTGTTGAGCTCCGCGTTGCAGCAGGTCGTGAGCGGTCTGCCGTTCTCGGCCCATTGGGGCTGACAAGTTGTCATGATAGGCGATGGTTTTGACGATGCGGCGATCCATCGGGAAACAGCACGGCTCCCGTATCGATGTCACCGAACACCTTGCCCGTGACGACCCATGGCCGTTATCCGCAGCCGATTACAAACCAGGGGACTGTAATCGAATCGACAGAGGGAGGTTTACGCCATCAAGAACATTTGACACAAACGCGTCGCCCGATGGAGATATAGCGGCGTAAGCCTTCGCTATGCCAGCCGAGACGATCATGAGCAGATACAGAGACCATCGCAAACCACGCCGGGATCGAGACGAGGACGAGCCCGATTCTTTTTCTGAACGGGCTCCCGAGCCCAGCTATTTTCAACGGCCGCCACCGGTAATCGCAGACCCTGTAAACGCCGAGGTGAAGTGGTTCGACGCGACCAAAGGATTTGGCTTCGTCAAACTCTTGGATGGCAGGGATGCCTACCTGCACAGCAGAGTACTAGAGGCAGCCGGAAACCGCAGTGTCTCTGAGGGAGCGCGTCTCAAGGTCACCGTCGAAGAGCGGCCAAAGGGTCCTCAGGTGTCCCACGTGCTGGAGATTGGCGAGGCCGCGAAAACTTCGCCACATGTCCGTGGTTCTGAAGGATCCGTCCCTGCAGCGGGCGGATCGATCGAGAGCGCGGGCACAGTCAAGTGGTACAATCCCGAAAAGGGCTTCGGCTTCATTGCTCCTGAAGATGGCGGGAAGGATGTCTTCGTTCATGCCACGGCGTTGGTCCGCTCTGGCCTCAGCAGGCTGGTGGAGGGGCAAAAGGTGCTTGTCGAATGCGGGCAGGGCAAGAAGGGCCTGGAAGTCCAGAGCATCCGCATGGCTTAAAGCCAGCAAGCGGGCCATCGGGCGAAACCTATCGCTCACGCAAACGGCCCGCTGCCGGGAGGAAATAGCAGCGGGCCGATATCGAAAACAGCGCGGGAGGAGGTGCGCTGCATTTCAAAGCCGGCATCGCATCTGGGAAGAGTAGATGGCCGACAGCGAAACCATACCCATCGAGCAATATATTGCAATGCACAAAAAATTGTTTGCATCAGCGAAGGGTCTACGGGCCCCCTCGATGGAACTGCCATAACTATGACGGCCCCCATCGACAAAACGCAAAAGGAAAAGGGCGGCATCGCTGCCGCCCTTTCCGTATCTGAAGGCTGATAGGTTGAATTAGAAATCCATACCACCCATGCCGCCCATGCCGCCCATTCCGCCGCCAGGCATGCCAGCCGGCATGCCGCCGCCAGCCGACTCCTTCTTCGGAGCCTCGGCAATCATGGCTTCGGTGGTGACGAGCAGGCCGGCGACCGAGGCCGCGTCCTGCAGAGCCGCGCGCACGACCTTGACCGGATCGACGATGCCCATGGCGATCATGTCGCCATATTCGCTGGTCTGGGCGTTGTAGCCGAAGGTCGCACTCGCGTTGTCGAGGATCTTGCCGGCAACGATCGATGCTTCCGCACCGGCGTTGGCCGCGATCTGACGGGCCGGAGCCTGCAGTGCACGACGAACGATGTTGATGCCGGCGGTCTGGTCGGCGTTGACGCCGGTCACCTTGATGTTGGCCGAAGCGCCCAGCAGTGCGACGCCGCCGCCGGCAACGATGCCTTCTTCGACGGCCGCGCGGGTCGCGTTGAGGGCGTCATCGACGCGGTCCTTCTTTTCCTTGACTTCCACTTCGGTCGCACCGCCGACGCGGATCACGGCAACGCCGCCCGCCAGCTTGGCGAGACGTTCCTGCAGCTTCTCCTTGTCGTAGTCCGAGGTGGTCTCCTCGATCTGCTGCTTGATCTGGGCAACGCGGCCCTGGATCTCGGCCTTCTTGCCGGCGCCGTCGACGATGGTGGTGTTCTCCTTGGAGATCGACACCTTCTTGGCGCGGCCGAGCATGTTGAGGCCAACATTCTCGAGCTTGATGCCGAGGTCTTCGGAAATGACCTGGCCACCGGTGAGGATAGCGATGTCTTCCAGCATGGCCTTGCGGCGATCACCGAAGCCCGGCGCCTTGACGGCAGCGATCTTCAGGCCGCCACGCAGCTTGTTGATGACCAGCGTGGCCAGGGCCTCGCCTTCGACGTCTTCGGAGATGATGACCAGCGGCTTCGAGGTCTGCACGACGGCTTCGAGGACCGGCAGCATCGCCTGCAGGTTGGAGAGCTTCTTCTCGTGGAGGAGGATGTAGGCGTCCTCGAGATCGGCAACCATCTTGTCAGCATTGGTGACGAAGTAGGGCGAGAGGTAGCCGCGGTCGAACTGCATGCCTTCGACGACTTCCAACTCAGTCTCGGCGGTCTTGGCTTCCTCGACCGTGATGACGCCCTCATTGCCGACCTTCTGCATCGCTTCGGCGATCATCGAGCCGACCGAAGCATCACCATTGCCGGCGATGGTGCCGACCTGGGCGATCTCCTCGGAGGTCTTGATCTTCTTGGCGGTCTTGCCCAGAGCAGCGACCACTTCGGTGACGGCCAGATCGATGCCGCGCTTCAGGTCCATCGGGTTCATGCCGGCGGCAACCGACTTGTGGCCTTCCTGGACGATCGACTGCGCCAGAACGGTCGCAGTCGTGGTGCCGTCGCCGGCAATGTCGTTGGTCTTCGAAGCGACTTCGCGGACCATCTGCGCGCCCATGTTCTCGAACTTGTCTTCAAGTTCGATTTCCTTGGCGACGGTGACGCCGTCCTTGGTGATGCGCGGGGCGCCGAACGACTTGTCGATGACGACGTTGCGGCCCTTGGGGCCGAGCGTGACCTTCACCGCGTCGGCGAGGATGTTGACACCGCGCAGCATGCGCTCGCGGGCGTCACGGGAGAATTTTACGTCTTTTGCGGGCATGGTTAGCTCCTGGCAGGGCTTCAATCGAGCCCGAAAATGAGATTCAGGTGAGGGTAGGGCCGATATCAGCCGATGATGCCCATGATGTCGGATTCCTTCATGATCAGAAGGTCCTCGCCACTGAGCTTGACTTCGGTGCCCGACCACTTGCCGAACAGGATGCGGTCGCCGGCCTTGACGTCCAGCGGGACCAGCTTGCCAGCTTCGTCGCGGGCGCCGGACCCGACGGCGATGATCTCGCCTTCCTGCGGCTTTTCCTTTGCCGTGTCCGGGATGATGATCCCGCCAGCGGTCTTGGATTCGGATTCGACCCGGCGAACGACCACACGGTCATGAAGTGGGCGGAATTTCGATCGTGCCATTTTGGATTCCCTGGTGAGGATGTTGAACGGTTCCCCGTTGCCGGAGCGCGATTAGCACTCACCGAGGCCGAGTGCTAACAAGGGGGTGGATAGGCGGTTGGCGGTTGCAAGTCAAGGCGCGAAGAACGGTGAAACCGAGCCGAAGGGACGTGAGCTGAGGGCCTATATCGTTCTTCAGAAGGAGCAGGAGTATAGGCTCATTTCTTGCATCTATACCCCCACAGAGGCGGCGGCGGGGCGTGAGCGAAATGCGCTCTTTAATTTCGATGACTGGCAAGTCAGCACGAAACGTCGGCCGCTTGCGTCGAGGGACGGATCTTGAAGTAAAGCTCACTACGGGTGAGTTCAACCTGCTCATGGCCTTCCTCAAGAACCCAGGCCGGGTGCTTTCGCGCGAGCAGCTTCTGAAGGCCACCAGGGTCTATGATCAAGAGGTCTATGACCGCAGCATCGACGTGCTGATCCTGCGCCTTCGCCGAAGCTGGCACACCCTCGGCCCTGCAGTATATCCGCACCGAGCGCGGCGCCGGGTATGTTTTCGACAGCGCCGTGGACGTTGAGGAGCTGAGGACGCGCCGCTAAGGCGGCGCCCTTCCTTTGTAGTCTATCACGTGCTTCACCAACCACTCAGCGTATGTGGTTCACTCAAGGAGTGTTACCGGAGAGGCGCGACTATGTTGTCTGCCTGGCCGGCTACCGTGGCCGGCTTTGCGGGCGATAGACACCGAGTAGCTCTTCCGCGGAGGGCGCCCGATCAGAAGCGTTAACTGATGCTTGCGCGCGTGGCCATTGTGGCAGCCACGGACATAAGATCGTGTGGACCGGTGTCGGCATGCACCGGGCAACGCCCATTGTCGGGTTTGTCCGGGCCACAACGCTGCCTTGGTCGATTTGCACCCGGCTCGGGCCGAAAGCCGTTTGGAACACTTGTCCAATTTCTTCTGCGCCTTTGGCTCGATTTTTGCTCCTCTCCATCGCGACGCTGCAGATGCTGCCGAGGACGCCTCAACCGCTAATGATGGGAAAGCGCGCTCATTTGGCGCGCAGGATCGGGTTTGGAAAAGGAGAGGCTTGTTTGGCGATTGGATGGAACTTTCGGTTTGCTGCACTCGGATCTTGTCTGCTCACCTCAATGGCGATCGGGCAGGACAATCTGCTCGACGAAGCGAAATCGCTGTTCAGCCCAGTTCCCAAGAACCCGCCTGCCCTTGAGGGCAATCCGGCGACTGCAGAGAAGGTCGAACTGGGCAAGATGCTCTATTTCGAGCCGCGACTTTCGGAGGCGCAAAACATCAGCTGCAACACCTGCCATCAAATCGGGCGCGGCGGCGCTGATGGCCGCCCCACCTCAATTGGCTTCAATTGGCAGCGCGGCGGCCGCAACGCGCCAACTGTGCTCAATTCAGTGTTCAACACCACTCAGTTTTGGGACGGTAGGGCGATCGACCTGATCGAGCAGGCCGGCGGGCCCATCGCCAACCCGATCGAGATGGGAAGCACCCCTGAGCACGCCGTTGACCAGCTCAAGGGCATTCCAGGCTATGTAGAGGCATTCCGCAAAGCCTTCCCAGATGAAACCGATCCTCTCGACTACGACAACATCGGGAAGGCGATTGCCGTCTTCGAGGCGACGCTGACCACGCCCAATGCGCCGTTTGATCGATATCTCGAGGGTGACGAAAAAGCGCTCACCGTTGAAGAGAAGAAAGGCCTCGGGCTTTTTATCCACAAGGGATGCTCCTCTTGCCATAACGGCATAAATATGGGCGGCGGCATGTACGCTCGTTTTGGCGTGGTCGAGAAGCCGGGCCGGGACTTCCTGCCGCCCGACGATGAAGGTCGCAAACGGGTGACAGGAGAGTTGGAGGACCAATATGTCTTCAAGGTCCCTAGCTTAAGAAACGTCGAACTCACTGCCCCGTACTTCCATCGCGGCCGAGCGTGGGACCTCGAGGAGGTGGTGGTGGTGATGGGCACCACCCAGCTTGGCACCCGATTGGCCGCTGACGAAGTCTCCAATATCGTCGCCTTCTTGCGGACACTAAGCGGAGACCAGCCGCAGGTAACTTACCCGATCCTGCCGCCGAGCGTCGCCACGACACCTCGGCCAGCGCCGTGATCGCATGAGTTTGGTGATGCGTTGATTGCCAGCCGCCGTTTGCCTCCGCGACCGGCTCTCTAGGATGCCTTTACTGCGAGTTCAAAAAGCGCGATGGCCCGAGCCGGTCGCCAAGTCACAGGCGACGAACGAGCTTTCCCTAGCAAACCGATTCGCAAGGGATACCGTCCTTGTCTCGGTCCAACTTGCCTCCCCATGAGCAGTTTGCGAGAAACCAGTTTGCTTCATCGCATGTCTGATTCGATTGCTGCTGTGCGTACGCGCCGTGGCTGTAGCGGGGCCAATCCAGGGCCTGGCCGTGCTCGACCATCCAGGCGGACAGGTTAGCACCATCTGAGCGCAGGCAGTCGCCGACAAATCGGTCATAGCGATCCCAGGAGACGAACGAGCAGTGAACTGGCCTCGAGGTCGCCAAGAAGGCGTTCAACGCTTCGGCCGCGCGGCGCCCGCAGGCTGGCTATGGCCCCGATGAGAACTCGCACTCCAGTTTGCGCGGCTGGGAAGATTTTGAGAATGACGGACTCCTGCGCTGATAGCCCGGGCGCACAAGCAGGTTAGGAAGTTTGCCTGCGACGTGCGAGATGCGCAAGGAGGGCCGTCAAACGCATCGCGTTCAGGACCCGCTTCGCAGGGACACCGCCCTTGCGCGCCATCTCGACACCCCAATGCATGTGGTCGAGCTCGCGGATCGAATGAGCGTCCGGATTGATGCTGAAGATGCAGCCCTGATCGAGTGCCTTTTGATGCCAGCGCCAGTCGAGGTCGAGTCGCCAAGGATGTGCGTTGATTTCGACAGCGAC
>NZ_JBSPKX010000209.1:0-448 GCF_053848045.1 Mesorhizobium sp. BHbdii
GACATGGGAGAAGCTGTCATTTGATTTCCATCGCCAATGCATTGTCCAATGCCGAATGAAACCAGCTCCGGATGCGCTACGTGTGCGACACAATTGCTGCGAGCGCTCCGTCAACTGCTGTAAGGATCGCGCGCGCGTCCCTTTCGGTCATGGGGGTGGAAAGTGCGAAGAGGCCGTAACTCGCCGAGAGTACTCCGCGATCGAGCAGGCCCTTGTGGAACAGGTTGAGCTTAATCTGTTCGGACGGGCCCGGATAGACCGACCGGTAGTCCGTAATCGGCAACATCGTAAAATGAACCTTGAAAAGCGAGCCAAGGCCCACGCACTGACCGTTGAGGCCATAGCGGGCCAAAGAATCCGTTATCCCATCACGAAGCAGCGCGCCGATAAAGTCCAGATGCTCGAAGCTGGCCGGGGTCAGTGCGCGCATCGCCGCCAAGCCGGCTCG
>NZ_JBSPKX010000210.1:0-448 GCF_053848045.1 Mesorhizobium sp. BHbdii
GGAGCCGGCGCGGTTCAAGGCCGGCGACGCTGTGCGGACGAAGAATTTCAACCCGACCGGCCACACAAGGCTGCCGCGCTATGCGCGTGGCAGGCAAGGCAGGATCGAGGCGGTGCGCGACGGTTTTGTCTTTCCCGACAGCAATGCGCATGGGCACGGCGAAAACCCGCAATGGGTTTACACGGTGGTTTTCGACGGCACGGAAATCTGGGGCGAGGGGGCCGATCCGACGCTTGTTGTCTCGATCGATGCCTGGGAGAGCTATCTTGAGCCGGCCTGACGCGACCGCCGCCGATTTGCCCGCTAGGCTCGATGCGCCTGTCTTCGCCGAGCCCTGGCAGGCCGAGGCGTTCGCCATGACGGTGGCGCTGCACGACAAGGGCCTGTTCTCGTGGAGCGAGTGGGCGGATGCGCTGTCGGCGGAGGTGAAAAAGCCGGGCGCGGCAGC
>NZ_JBSPKX010000211.1:0-447 GCF_053848045.1 Mesorhizobium sp. BHbdii
ACGCGCAAGCGCGGTTTCGAATACTATGGTGTCGCCGATCATTCGCAGTCCGCTCACTACGCAGGCGGCCTTTCGTTGCAGGAGATTGCTGAACAGCACCGCGAAGCTGACCGGCTGAACAAGGCTTACAATGGAAGATTTCGCATACTGAAGGGCATCGAAGCGGACATCCTGGCGGATGGCTCGCTCGATTACCCGAATGATATCTTGGAGCAGTTCGATTTCGTCGTCGCCAGCGTGCACAGCCGCTTCAAGTTGCCCAAGAAGGAACAGACGGAACGTATCATTGAGGCGATCGGAAATCCTCGGACGACAATCATCGGGCACATGACTGGTCGCCAGCTGTTGCGCCGGCCCGGTTATGATCTCGACGTCGACAAAGTCCTCAAAGCGTGTGCGAAACACGGCGTCGCTGTCGAAATCAACGCACATCCTTGGCGACTCGAC
>NZ_JBSPKX010000212.1:0-447 GCF_053848045.1 Mesorhizobium sp. BHbdii
CGGGTGCGCACCAGGGAGCGACCGAAATAGGCCCTGGCATAGTTTGCATCAAGTGCGATCGCTCTGTCGAAATCGGCTATGGCGCGATCGTTGTTGCCTTTGCTTGCCCACGCTACGGCTCGGTAATAGTAACCCTCCGCACCAGCGGCATCGAGTTCGATTGCCTTGCTGGTGTCGGAAATCGCGCGAATCCAATCGTTCTTGCCAAGCCAGGCGGCACCGCGGCTGGCATAGGCGTAGGCGTTTTTGGGATCGAGGCCTAGCGCAACGTCATAATCGGCGATGGCGGGATCGAATTCGCCCTTGGCGGCGCGGGCAACGCCGCGGTTGATGTAGGCGATCACGTCCTGCGGATCGATGCGGATCGCCTCGTCATATTCGGCGACGGCACGCACCAGGTCATTCTTCCTGTCCCAGGCGATCCCGAGGCCGCCATGCGCCTTGCCG
>NZ_JBSPKX010000213.1:0-447 GCF_053848045.1 Mesorhizobium sp. BHbdii
GGCCGGCATCATCGGTTCGATCCTCGTCGTCGCCTTCATGTTCGTCGCCTATGGCTTCCTCGGTTTCCTCGCCAACATCGCGCTGGCGGTGCACGTGGCGATGATCGTCGGCCTGTTGTCGCTGCTTGGGGCGACGCTGACCTTGCCCGGTATTGCCGGTATCGTGCTGACCATCGGCATGGCGGTCGATTCCAACGTGCTGATCTACGAACGCATCCGTGAAGAACGACGGGCTGGTCGCTCGGTGATCCAGGCGATCGACACCGGCTTCTCGAAGGCGCTGGCGACCATCGTTGATTCCAACGTCACGTCGCTGATCGCCACCGTGGTGCTGTTCTATCTCGGCACCGGCCCGGTGAAGGGCTTTGCCATCACCTACGCCATCGGCATCCTGACTACGGTCTTCACCGCCTTCACCTTCACGCGCCTGCTGGTGTCGATCTGGCT
>NZ_JBSPKX010000214.1:0-446 GCF_053848045.1 Mesorhizobium sp. BHbdii
GTCCGGCGAGCGGCTGATCGGGCGCCGCGAGTTTACGCAATCGATCGCGGCGCGTGCGTTCAACATTGCCCAGCCCGCTATCTGCCATACTGGCGGTCTGCTCGAGACCAAGAAAATCGCGGCTCTGGCGGAAACCGCTGGCATCGGCCTTGCGCCGCACAACCCGCTCGGCCCGATCGCCGGCGTCGCAGCGCTTCACTTCGGCATATCGACGCCGAACGTCATCATCCAGGAGGAGATGTCGGGCGCGGTCGCCTGGTACGACGACGTCGTCACCTGGCCGATCGATCGCAAACCCGGCCGCTGGGACGCGCCCGATCTGCCGGGCCTCGGCGTCACCGTGAATGAAGATGTCATCGCACGCCACCCCTTCAAGCAGGAAGTGCTGCATGCCCGCAACGCCGTCATGCCCGACGGCACCGTGGTCGATTGGTAAGCGCCATGAC
>NZ_JBSPKX010000215.1:0-446 GCF_053848045.1 Mesorhizobium sp. BHbdii
GCGGCAAGACCATTGTCGCCGTGGTCTCAGGCGGCAATTTCGATTTCGAGCGGCTGCCGGATGTCAAGGAACGGGCGCTGCGCTTCGAAGGCCTGAAGAAATACTTCATCATCCGCTTCCCGCAGCGGCCGGGCGCGCTACGCGATTTCCTCGAAATGCTGGGTCCGGACGACGATATTGCGCGCTTCGAGTATCTCAAGAAATCGGCGCGCAATTTCGGCTCCGTGCTGATCGGCATCGAAACCAAGGACCGTCGCAATTTCGACCTGCTCAAGGCAAACTTCGAGGCCGAGGGCGTCCAGTATCAGGACATCACCGACAACGAGACATTGGCGGGCTTCATCATATGAGCGCAAAGGTCTTCATCGCCCTGTTTTCCGGCATCAACGTCGGCGGCAACCGCATCGTCAAAATGGCGGAACTACGCTCCTTCTTCGAGGATCTCG
>NZ_JBSPKX010000216.1:0-446 GCF_053848045.1 Mesorhizobium sp. BHbdii
GCACCGTGCCGGAGATCGGCACCACCACCCACCGTCCGCCCTTCACGCCGGTGCCGCTGGCAAGCCTTGCCGGCGCGCGTGCCGGGGAATTGATGGCGCCGGTACGCCGGCTGCCGCTGGAGAGCGTGCATCGTGCCAGCGGTGCGGTCTTCCAGGAATATGGCGGCTGGCTGCGGCCTGCCCATTATGGCGGGCGCGGCGCCGATGCGGATCGCGCCATCCAGGACGAGGCGTTGCGCGCGCGCCGGTCGGTCGCGCTGTTCGACGGTTCGACACTCGGCAAGATCGAGGTGATCGGGCCGAAGGCCGCCGCATTCGTCGATTTCCTCTACTACAACACCATGTCGACGCTGAAGCCGGGCCGCTGCCGCTATGGCTTCATGCTGTCGGAGAACGGCGTGGTCTTCGACGACGGCGTGCTGGTGCGGCTGGACGAGCATCGCTTC
>NZ_JBSPKX010000217.1:0-445 GCF_053848045.1 Mesorhizobium sp. BHbdii
GCGCACATTCGTCCGCATGACTGCAATTTGCAAGACCGGCCGGTAGCCCTATCCGGTCGGGATGCGCGGATCCTGAACCAGATAAAAGGTCCATCGCGGTGTGTAATCGGTCATCAGGAACTCGAAACTGGCGGTCTTCAGCGGGTCGACCTTGCCGTTCTTGAACAGCAGCCGGTCATAAGGCTCGAACTCCCGGTCGAAATCGGCGAAATTGCTCGACCAAATATTGTCGGGCGTCTTGTTGCGTTGGTCGAAGGAAAGCCCATCACCAAATACGCTCGGTTGATCCAATATCTCCTGAAGCTCGAACTGGAATTCGATCCAGGCCTGGCCGCTGTTGTTGAGCACGTTTATGCGCATATACATGATGCCATTGGCGAATTCGCCCGCCTTGCCGAATGTCTGGATCGGCTTTGTCGTGCGGATGGTCAGCGTCACGGGTGTC
>NZ_JBSPKX010000218.1:0-445 GCF_053848045.1 Mesorhizobium sp. BHbdii
GTTCGCGCGTCATTTGCTCGATAGACAGATCGGGTTGGAAAAGATGGTGCTGGACGAATCGACGGGCGCGCTCGAGCAAGGTAGCCGAAATCGGGTCATGAGCTTCGGTGCGATGATCAGGAGATGGCGCGATGCAAACCTGGAGCATCGCTCGGGTCGCACTGAGCAAGCCTGGGAGATCGTCGACAGCCATCGTGGGAAGCCGCTGGACGAGACTGGCCAGATAGTCGGCTAGCAGCGGTCCCATGCCCCCACGAAGGACGGAGAACTCGGCCGCGGCGAGACCCCAGCTCATGTCACGGCAGAAGTCGCGGGGCACGAACAGCAGCAGCATTTCGCTGTCTGTAACGCTTCCCTCGAAGACCCGGCCAAGCGGATGCACCTGCACCGATCCGGCGTCCCCGTCGAAAGACCTGGAGGGAGTGATCGTCTGCGATCTGCCGTC
>NZ_JBSPKX010000021.1:0-11353 GCF_053848045.1 Mesorhizobium sp. BHbdii
TGTTGTAGAGTTCTTGAATCATAAAGAACTCACGCGAATATACTGCGGTCTCCATCATCATGTAATTTACGCCCACTGCTTTCTGGGCTTCAATTATCGCGTGCAAATCGTTGCGGGGGAAGCCGTGTGCAGGCCGTTAGTCTGCCGTCGCAAATGCCCGAGCGGTCACCTTCGAGCTTCAGGAGCTAGACCCGGGGGCGCGAAGGGGGGTGAGTTGGTCGGGCTCGCGGGGATTGCCCGGTCGGCCGCGCGATGGAGACTCGCGCGCGGGGCGCCAAGTCTCCGGCACGTAGCTCCCGGAGCCGCTTTTCGAACTTCCGGTCGGACGGCCCACCGGCGGTGATTGAAGTCCGTCCAGGTGGTAGTGCGGAAACTAATCGGTCCAGAGGTCGGCTCACGCGCAGGTCGCGCTCGACGATTTTTGCTCACCCACCCTCTATTGCATCGCACTGACACTTTATCGTAATATAATGACATTGCAATTTTGTAAGAAATACGCTAGCGTTCGCCTACTGCTTCACGGACACCGTCGCAATGTCGCGGACCAAAGAAACCATGAGGATCGCATGACCATAAGGCTGCTTCACCAGACCGACCTGTTTCGTCCCTATGCCGATCCGGACGATCACTGGGACCTTGCATGCGTCTATGCTCTTGCCGCGTCGGGCCAACTCGAACTCGGCGGTATCCTGGTCGACTTTCCGCCCGATGATCCTCCAGGCCTCAGTCCGGACGTCACCGGCATTGCGCAGCTGAGCTACCTCACGGGGTTGCCGACCCACATGGCGGTCGGCTCCTCCGTTCCCTACACGCATGACCGGGCGTCGCTTGCTGCACTTCCCAGGCGCGATCGCGCCGGCGCGGAGTTCCTCCTCGACTATCTTCGCGACAGCGAAGGGCCGGCCTACATTAGTATTGTTGGCTCCTGCCGCGATCTTGCCATTGCGGCCAAGCTTGATCCGGATCTTTTCCGCAACAAATGTACCGGGATCTACCTCAATGCGGGCACGGGCCATCCCGATGTCGCGAAGCAGGGAGGGACAGAGTACAATGTTGAACTCAACGCGGCCGCTTACGCCGCCACGTTTAACATCCCATGTCCGATTTATTGGATGCCGTGCTTCCAGACCTTGAGGGATTACACGGAGAGAAAGGTTGAGCGGTACGGTACTTTTTACCGTTTCAAGCAGAGCGACGTTCTGACAAAGTTGTCGCCCGTCCTGCAAAGCTACTTTACCTACTGCCTCGAGGCGCGGACCGATGCCCGCTACCTGCAGCCGCTGCTGGCCCCGCGGAGCGATGCATCGAGCTACTTGACCCGCCGAGCCGATCGCGACATGTGGTGCACCGCCGGCTTCTTCCATATGGTGTCCCAAGCCGTGGACAAGACGGGCAAGATTATCGACGGGTCGAGCACAGACGATGCGGTTTTTGGCTTCCGGCCCGTCGAAATAAAGTGCGAACAGAATGGGGTAACGACCTGGACGGACGCCGGTGGGGAATCAACTCGCTTCCTCTTTGAGGTGAAGGATCCCGATAGTTATGCGAGCGCCATGACTACTGCCATGGCCACGCTGCTGACGAATATTCAGTAGTCGCAACTCGGAGCAGGCAATTGGGCCCTCCTGGCTTGAACCACCGCTGTTCCGGGCCATTCCGGTTCTGGCTGGACACTCTCGTCCTGCCTCGGCCTGAGGCGAAAGAACGATACATGAGAAGTTCGACCCAACCTCATTTATTGCAAAAATGCAATAACATAATATTGCTACCCACCTTGGCTGTGTGATAGCTAAACTCGGCTTAAGGAGGCACCATGGTTCAGCAGGGAAGAGCGCCACTTCATATCCAACTTGCCGACATTATTCGGACTCAGATCGAGAGCGGCGGCTTCAAGGCTGGCGATCAACTTCCCACTGAGATGGAGTTGATGAAGCAGCACGACCTCAGCAGCAGCACTGTTCGACAGGCGGTGCTCGCCCTTGTCGGCGAAGGATTGCTTTATCGACGCGCTGGCAAGGGGACGTTCGTTGCAAAGCGTCACATTGATCGGGACCTGCTAACTTTTTCCGGATTTTCGGAGGAAGCTGTAGCGCGTGGATATCGGCCGGGTACTAGGCATATGGCGGTCAATTGGTGTCCCGCTGACGCCGTGATTGCAGCTGCGCTTGACGTGCAGGCCGATGAGAGCGTCTTAACCATCGAGCGCGTGCGAACTATCGACGACGAAGTCGTAGCGCTTGAGACGGTTTCGTTCGTCGCAGCAATTGGGCGCCTCATGGAGAAACTCGACCTTGCCAACGCCTCGTTCACCGAGATTCTCGAGCAACACCTAGGTGTGCCGCTCGCTCGAGCTAAGCAGGAGATACGGGCCGGGATCGCGCGAAAAAAACTGGCGAAAGCCCTTGATGTGTCAAGCGGCGCTGCGGTGCTGCAGATCGACCGCACTGCCTTCGACGCGTCTGATCGCGTGATCTACTTTTCGTCGTCGTCCTACCGAGCAGATCGCTACAATTATAGCTGCTGGATTGAGCGAAAGAGCGTCTCTCAACCTCGCCGATTAGTCGCCAGGAGCGGATAATGCCCACCTGCCAAGTTTATGTGGTCGGCTCCTACGGAGTTGCGTTTTGGATTGTGGGCGACGTGCCGGCGCCGGGCGAAACCCTACTAGGGTCGGGGTTTGCCTTCGGAAATGGCGGCAAGGGCTCTAATCAGGCTATCGGAGCTACGCGACTCGGCGCCAGATGCAAACTGCTGGCGGGCGTTGGCGCGGACAAATTCGGTGATGAGGCCCTGCACCTCTGGCGCGCCGAAGGCGTTGACTGTTCGGCGGTGAGGCAGATGGCCGAGACGCCTACGATGGCCGGGATCATCATTCTCGATGGCGCAGGTGAGAACCGCATCATTACCGATCCCGGCGCCAACGCGAAGCTCACGGCGACAGATGTCGAAACCTTCGCCGCCACTTGGACCAAGCCAGGCATCCTACTCACACAGCTCGAGATCCCCGTCGAGACGGCGGCCCGCGCGCTCGCCATCGGCAAGGCGCGAGGGCTGACGACCATACTTAATCCGGCACCGGCTCGCGCCTTACCTAAGGATATGCTTGCCGACGTTGACATCCTAACGCCGAACCAGTCCGAAGCACGCATCCTGTTGGGGCTGGAGGTGGACGATCAGCAGGCCGACGTCGATTTAGCGGCAAGATTACGGAGCCTGGGCGTGGGGCACGTTGTCATGACGCTGGGAGCGGATGGTGCCCTGATAGCCGGGCCCGACGGACAGACCAGAATCGCGAGCTACCCGGTCGACGTGGTCGACACCACTGGGGCTGGAGATGCATTTAACGGGGCACTCGCTGCAGGGCTGGCCAGTGGGTTGACCCTCGCTGACGCCGTTCGCCGCGGCGTCGCAGCGGGCGCTCTAGCAGTCACGAAAAAGCTTGTGGTTCCCGCGCTTCCCGATGAGGAACAGATTACAGACTTGATGAAGAACCGGATCGCCTCGGCATGAAAATTAAGGTTGCTTTCCTTCCCACTGGGCGCCCAGCTATTACTGGAGATGTTTGCATCGTCGTGGACGTGATCCGCGCCACAACGGCTCTCGTCGGACTTTTTGACGCTGGCAGCGAACGCGTCTTTGTCGGCGGGTTTAGCTCGGAAGTGGCCAAAGCGCGCGCCGCCGTGGGCGAGAATGGCATTATCTGCGGGGAGCAGGACGACGGTTCGTCGCCGGTCGGATTTGATTACGAGCCTTCGCCGTCCCTCCTATCACGGCTCGATCTGTCGGGCCGCTTTGCGATGCTCGCAACGTCCAATGGCACGCCGGCCATACTCGTAGCAGTGCGCGAAGGAGCAGCTTTGGTACTGATTGGTTCACTGCGAAACCTGGATGCGGTTGCCCAGCGTGCGTTCGCAGAGGCGCAATCGCGCAATGCAGATATCACGATTATCTGCTCCGGTCAGCTGCGCAACTCGCAGATCGCAATTGAAGATAGCTATTGCGCGGGAAGGCTCGTTTCCCGGTTTTGTCAACTTGCGACCGACGGCGCAGTGGACCTCGACGACTCTGCATTGCTCGCTTACGGCTTCGCAAACTCGCAAAATTGCGCAGTGTATGTGTTGCTGGGATCGATGACCGGGCGCCGCTTCATCGGCAACTCTCGACAGCAGGACGTAGAATTCTGTGCGCGCGTCAACGAATCAATGATCGTGCCGATGGTGACAGCGCAAGGTCAAGACTGCAATCATCCGGTTTATCTCCTCGATGCCTAGTAGCGCAGACCTCATCAGATCGATCAGTGGCCGACCTCGCATCGTGGCTACGGCAGATCTCAGTGCGGAGGGTATCGACTCGCTCCGCGAAATGAGCGAGCTCAGATTGCTCGGCTGGGCAGCTGGCGAGTGGTTCAGTGACCGCAATCAGCTAAGGGAGGAAATCGCTGATGCCGAGATTCTAATAGCCGGTTATGAGCGCATCGACGAGGCGGTGCTGGCTGCCGCGCCTAAGCTTCGAGTCATCCTGTCGGTGCGCTCGGCCCCGGAAGCGAACGTCGATGTGGCAGCCGCCACGGCGCGGGGGATCGCCGTCCTCCACACGGTCGGCCGAACGGATCACGGGGTTGCGGAGTTCACGGTTGCTCTTGCGCTGGGGCTTGCTCGACATCTTATCCCTGCCAGTACCTGGATTAGCTCCCGCCCCCCTGAATTTGACGCCGGGGAGGCATTTCATCGTGACACTGTGTGGGGATGCGGCGCCAGTTCTCCCCAACTCGCGTTCACAGGTATTGAGCTGCACGCCCGTACTCTGGGAATCATCGGCTTTGGAGCCATCGGTCGTGTCGTGGCGGAGAAGTTTTCCGGCTTCGGCATGAGCATTGTCGCCCACGATCCTTTTGTAGATCCCGACGAGTTAAGGACTCTTGCGGTCGAACCGGTCACACTGGACCAACTTCTTGCCCGCTCAGCGTTCGTAACGTTGCACGCGCGGCTCAGCACGCATACGCGCGGCATGATCAGTGCAGAAAAGCTCGATCTGATGGCACGCGACGCCTATCTCATAAACACTGGTCGGGCAGGCCTCATTGACACTCCTGCTCTCCTTAGAGCCTTGGATCGCGAACAGATCGCCGGTGCTGCGCTGGACGTCTTTGACACGGAACCCCCTTCGCCGAGGGACCCGCTTGTTGCTCATCCGCGGGTACTTGCGACGCCTCACATCGCCGCGTGGACCGAAGAGATGCGTGTACGTCACACCCGTTGCATTGTGCAAAATCTGCGGGACCTTTTGGCCGGCAAGCCGACCAATCTTTCGAACCCCGAAGTTCTTATGACGACAGCGAGGGCCGAGCCTTGAAAATTGTCGATGTTACCTCGCGACTCTATCACATCCCACCTACCGTCTCCTGGGAGGATGCGACACACCGCGTCGCTAGTCTTGAATTTATCATTACGCGAGTGACCACAGACGCGGGAGTCGTTGGCGAGGGCTTTGCCTACACAACCGGGATCGGCGGAAGCGCTATCCTCGCGTTGATCGATGACTATTGCGCAGCGATGCTCGTCGGAGAAGATCCACGACAGATCGAACGACTTTGGTCGTTTCTCTATGGCCAATTGCATCGGAGCGGTACCGGGGGCATCAACACCCTCGCGTTGGGCGCGGTCGACATCGCGCTATGGGATATTACGGCTAAGTGGTACAACGTTCCACTATACCGGCTGCTCGGCGCGCGGCGCGAAAGCATCCCCACCTATGGCAGTGGCATCGACCTCTTCCTCGACCGCGAAGCTCTACTGACTCAAGTAGAAGGGTTGCTGACACAGGGGCACAAGGCGGTAAAGATCAAAATCGGTCGGGAAAACGCAGAAGAAGATCTCGAACGTCTGGTAGCCGTGAGGAAATTGATCGGCCCCACGCGACGACTGTTCGTCGATGCCAATCAGCGCTGGAATGTCGCTGACTGCATGACACGGTTGCAGAAACTATCCGCGTTCGAGCCTGGCTGGATCGAAGAGCCTCTCCATGCCGAGGATGTTCGGGGGCACGCCGATCTGCGCCGCCTCGTATCTCTGCCCATTGCGATCGGCGAGAGCCTGTATACGCGGCATCAATTTGCAGACTATCTACAGGCTAATGCCGTCGACATCGTCCAAGCGGATGTATGCCGCGTTGGGGGTATTAGCGAGTGGATGAAGATTGCCAATCTGGCAGCGTCATTTCACCGCACCATGGCGCCTCATTACGTGTCCGAACTCTCCGTCGCAGTGATGTGTGCAATAGACAACGCGGACATCCTCGAGTGTGTGCACGGCGGGAGCTTCTCCGAGATGGGTGTGCTTCAAACGGAACTTCGCCTTGAGAACGGAGTGGCCTTTCCATTTGACACACCTGGACACGGGGTAGTGTTCGACCACGAAAAGCTCGAACCCTTTGCTGTCGAACCTCCCGAGCTGCAGAAGCGAAATCTGCAGAGTGCAAAGTAAATGCGGCTTCATCACGCGTATACCGCGTTCGATTGTCAAAACCTGCTCGGCGAAGGATGCAACTGGAGTGCATCGGATCAGAGTCTATGGTGGACTGACATTGAAGCGAAGTGCGTGTTCCGGTGGGACGACGGCGGGAGAGTTGCAGCAGTGCACCGACTTCCCGATCGTGCAGCGTTCGTCTTTCCACGCGCGCGTGGCGGCTTCGTGCTTGGCTTTCCAAAGTCTATCGTCATCACCGACCCGACCTTCAACGACTTCTCACAAGTGGCCAAGATCGAGCCGCATCTTGCGCAAACCCGCGTAAACGACGCCGCGATCGATCCCTACGGTGGGATTGTCTTGGGCACATACAATGAATGGAGCCGTGAGGCTGTTGGAAGCGTCTATCGCGTCGCGCCAGATGGTGAGGTCGTCACGCTCTTCGGTGGCGTAGCGGCCGCCAACGGACTCGAATTCTCGCCTGATGGCCGGATCATGTACTTCACCGATACAACGGACGGCACCATCCGGCGTTTCGTGGTGGCACCGCAATTTGCGGATCTTGCGGAGATGAGTCCGCTGGCAGGCCCGAACATCGCCCCGGGATCGCCTGACGGCGCCTCCGTGGACATTGAAGGGGGCTACTGGAGCACCAGACTGCGAGGCGGCTGTGTCGTCCGAATTGACGAGCACGGTCACCTGACAGATCGCGTGGATATGCCGAGCATGGCGCCGACCTGTGCGGCATTTGGCGGCGAAAATCTGAGGACGCTGTTCATAACCTCGCGGCGAACCAGGCAATCGTGTGACGAACTTCTTCGACTTCCCGAGTCGGGTAACCTGTTCCGCGTGGAGGTCAGTCATGCTGGTCGACTGCCCTTCAGTTGCAGAATCTAAAGCACGTTGCCTCTGACCTGGTTCAGAGTCCCAATGAGGTTCTGGCGTGATTCATAGGGGTTGAAGCCATCCTGTGGGGCGGTGCATATCGCCCGCAGGGACTTGCAAAGTATCCCTCCGGTGGGAGCCGCCTTGTAGGCTGAGGGCGAACGTCGGAAGTCCTAGGGGCAATCCTAGGAGTATCCCTATGACGATGCCGCGGGTGGAGGTGATCACGTCGGTTGAGAGGCGCCGGCGGTGGTCACGTGAGGAGAAAGAGCGCCTGGTCGCGGCGTCGCTTGAGCCTGGTGTGTCGGTGTCGGAAGTCGCGCGATCGGCGGGCATTCACGTCAGCCAGCTCTTTCGATGGCGCAAGGGCCTGTGCGATCTGGTCGAAGCCGGTTCATCGCAATTGGTCCCTGTCGAGATCGTTCGGCTGCTGCCATGCCACCCGCTGTTGAGGCGTCGGCGCCATCGGCGTCTCCTGGCCGACGTCGCCGCAAGAGCGGCATTATCGAGATCGAGCTTGGCGGCGGGCTCCGCGTCCGCGTCGACCGCGATGTGGACGCCGAGGCGCTGCGGCGCGTTCTGGACGCGCTCGGGGCCCGATGATCCCGGTTCCGAGCGGCGTGCGGGTGTGGCTGGCGACCGGCCACACCGACATGAGGAAGGGCTTTCCGGGCCTTGCGCTGGTGGTGCAGGAGACGCTGAAGCGTGATCCGCACAGCGGTCACCTGTTCGTCTTCCGCCAAGGTTCTGTGGCACGACGGCCAAGGCGCCTGCCTGTTCTCGAAGAAGCTCGAGCGCGGCCGCTTCATCTGGCCAGCGCCGGCCGACGGCGTGATCACAATCACGCCGGCACAGCTCGGTTATCTGCTCGAAGGCATTGACTGGCGCATGCCGCAGAAGACCTGGCGCCCGACGGCGACTGGCTGATAATTTTGGCCTTGCACATGGTGGTGGATGTGATTCCATCGCCCTGTGTCCGCTGCTGAATCGCTCCCTTCCGACCTCGCTGCCGCCCACGCGATGATCCTCGCGGAGCGCGCCGCGCGCATCGAGGCCGAAGCCCTTGCCGCCCGTGCGGCGGCGGTCAGTTCCGGGACGGAGGCGCTGATTGCGCGGCTGAAGCTGGAGATCGAAAAGCTCAGGCGCGAGCTCTATGGCATCCGTTCGGAACGCAAGGCCAGGCTGCTCGAGCAGATGGAGTTGCAGCTCGAAGAACTGGAGGCGGACGCAACCGAGGACGAATTGGCCGCGGAGCAGGCAGCCCTCCAGTCACAGACGGTTCGCACGTTTGAGCGCCGGCGCCCCTCGCGCAAACCGTTCCCGGAGCATCTGCCGCGCGCACGCGTCATCATCGCCGCACCCGAGAGCTGCCCCTGCTGCGGCTCGACCAAGCTGTCGAAGCTGGGCGAGGACGTCACCGAGACGCTGGAGGTGATCCCGCGCCAGTGGAAGGTGATCCAGACGGTGCGCGAGAAGTTCTCGTGCCGGCAGTGCGAGGCGATCAGCCAGCCGCCGGCGCCGTTCCATGTCACGCCGCGCGGCTTTGCCGGGCCGAACCTGCTTGCCATGGTGCTGTTCGAGAAGTTCGGTCAGCATCAGCCTCTCAACCGGCAGAGCGAACGTTACGCCCGCGAAGGCGTCGAGCTGAGCCTGTCGACGCTGGCCGATCAGGTCGGCGCATGCGCGGCGGTGCTGCGTCCGCTGCATGCGCTAATCGAGGAGCATGTGCTCTCGGCAGAGCGGCTTCACGGTGACGACACCACGGTGCCGATTCTGGCGAAGGGCAAGACCGACACCGGCCGGGCTTGGGTCTATGTCCGCGACGATCGCCCCTTCGGCGGACCCGCTCCGCCAGCCGCGCTGTCTTATGCCTCGCGCGACCGGTCGGGCGACCATCCGGAACGGCACCTGAAGCAGTTCAATGGAATCCTGCAGGCCGATGCCTATGCCGGTTACAACCGGCTCTACCTCCCCGAGCGGAAGCCTGGCCTCGTGACGGAAGCGCTCTGCTGGAGCCATGCCAGGCGCAAGTTCTTCGTGCTGGCCGACATCGCCGGTAGTGCGCGTCGGGGAAAGACTGCGCCGCCGATCTCGCCGATCGCCTTCGAGGCCGTCAAACACATCGATCTCCTGTTCGACATTGAGCGCGACATGAATGGACTGGCTGGCGAGCAGCGCCTTGCCGTCAGGTCAGAAAGGAGTGCGCCGCTCGTCGCCGAGTTGGAAGAGTGGATCCGTGGCGAGCGGGCCAAGCTATCGCGTCACGCACCCGCCGCCCAGGCGATTGACTACATGCTCAAGCGCTGGGCAGGCTTCACGCGCTTCCTCCATGACGGGCGCATCTGCCTGACGAACAATGCCGCCGAACGGGCGCTGCGCAGCTTGGCTCTCGGCAGGAAGTCCTGGCTCTTCGCCGGCTCCCAGCGCGGCGCAGATCGCGCCGCCGTCATATACACGCTGATCGCAACCGCCCGCCTCAATGACGTCGACCCGCAGGCCTGGCTCGCCGACGTGCTCGCCCGCATCGCCGATACGCCGCAGGGCCCGCTGAGCGATCTCCTGCCGTGGAACTGGAAGGCGCAATCTGCAAGATTGGCGGCATGAGCCACGCCAATCGCATCGCCCGGATCAGGATCCAACTCGATGACTGGCAGCCCGCCATCTGGCGGCGCGCCGAGGTGCCGCTGATGGCGACGCTCACGGCCTTGCACGACGTCATCCAGGCGGCCATGCCGTTCGACGACTATCACCTGTTCGAGTTCCGCGCTGACGGAAAGCGATACGCCATCCCTGATCCTGAATGGGATAGCCTGCGCGACAAAACTTACTCGGCGAAGACCATACGGCTCGGCACGCTGGTCGATCGCGGCATCACGCAATTGGCCTACACCTACGACTTCGGCGACGACTGGCGGCACACGATCACGATCGAGGCAATCGTCGACGCCGACCCCGCTGCCGAGTATCCCCGCTACATCGACGGCGCCGGCCGTGCCCCGCCTGAAGATGTCGGCGGCATCCCCGGCTTCGAACTGTTCCTCGACGCTATCGCCGACCCCAAGCACGAGCAGCATCGCGAACTCAAACGCTGGTACGGGCGCCCGTTCGACCCCGAACATGTCGCTGATGACGAAATCCAAACCCGGATCGGAAAGCTCGCCAGACGCCATGCTCTCGGCAAGGCCGGCTTCGAGAAAAGCCGCAGCCACGCACGCTGAAGATCGGCGGGGGCCGCGGCCCTCACCGGAGGCTTACCTTGCAAATGCGCTGTTGACGTCGCTTGGCGTGAGTGCTCAGCCGTTCCTCTCATCGCCAGACCAGGCATTGATGTCGATCATTGTGATGAGATCGTGGGTCGGATGCGGCTTCTGGATGGTGTGTCACAGGCGCGCGCCGCTTTGCCTGTCAAAGATGTGGACCCAGCGCGGATCAATCCTCAGTCTCACCTCTTCGCCAGGCCGGGCGTTGAGCCGATCCTTGACAACTGCGTCAATTGCGTCTTCGCCAATTTTGGCGAAAATCTGCGTCTCGGAACCGGTCGGCTCCAGGACGGAGATCGTGGCCGCCAAACCGTCGGGATCGACTTCGATATGCTCGGGACGTATGCCGTAGATGACCGGCTGGCCGTCCTGCGCCTTGACCCCACGAGCGGGCAGCACGGATCCGGCGTCAGAAATGAAAATCTGTTCGCCGTCTTTGAAGTCGATGCTGCCCTTGATGAAGTTCATCGCCGGCGAGCCGATAAAGCCGGCAACGAAGACATTGCCCGGATTGTCGTAGAGATCGAGCGGTGCGCCGACTTGCTCGACCTTGCCGTCCTTCATCACCACAATCTTGTCGGCCATCGTCATCGCCTCAATCTGATCATGGGTAACATAGATGATCGTCGTGCCGAGGCGTTGATGCAGTTCCTTGATTTCAACCCGCATTGCCACACGCAATTTGGCGTCGAGATTCGACAAAGGCTCATCGAATAGAAAGACTTGCGGGTCGCGTACAATGGC
>NZ_JBSPKX010000219.1:0-443 GCF_053848045.1 Mesorhizobium sp. BHbdii
GGTTCGCTGCGAGCCGCTGATCTTTTCAAGCCGCCAGCCGGAACCATCGTCAGTCACCTTGCATTTGAACCAGCCATAGATGACGAGCGGGCTCAAGCCGCCTGCCTTGATGGTGCGGCACTTCCAGTTGCCGGTCAGGTCCTTGTCGGAGAACGACACCAATGGCTTCGCCAGCAAGGCATCGAGCTGTTTGACCTCGGCCGGGCTGCCCGCTTTCGCCTCGGCAAGCGCCGCCTTGCGCGTCTCGTCATATTTGTCGAGGCGGACCTTGTCGGCAGGCGTGATCAGCTTCTGCACCTGGCCGTCGGCAAGGGCGGGCAGGGTGCAGCAGAGCAGGCCGATGGCGGTGAAAAGGGGACGAAGGATCATCTGGAAACTCCCTGAACCTGTAAAATGGCAGTCAATAAAAATGGCAGTTGATGTCTGGAGCGGCGCCGTCGCCG
>NZ_JBSPKX010000220.1:0-443 GCF_053848045.1 Mesorhizobium sp. BHbdii
GGGCGACTGATCCGTATTTTCGGCCAGGAGGCCCGGGAGAAGGCGATATTCGACACCGCGTCCGATGCGGTTCGCCGCGCCTCCTTCGTCCTGCAGGTCCGCCAGGGGGCGCTGCCGCCGCTGACCGAGGTTCTCCACGCCATGCTGTTCCTGGCGGTGGTGATCGGCGCCTGGCTGGCGCAGGTGGGTTTCCCACTGATCATCGCCTTCGTCATCCTGCTTTACAGGCTGCAGCCGCATATGCGGGCCCTGCAGGGATCATGGAGCCAGTTGCAGGGCCTGAGCGGATCGCTGGAAGAGGTGGCATGGATGCTGGATCCCGCCGGCAAGCCCAGGCCGCCGCAAGGCGACGGGCCTTTCCACGGTTTGCGCCAGGGCATCAAGTTCGATGACGTGACGTTCACCTATTCCGGCACGGACCAGCGTGAAGTGGTGCTGCATGC
>NZ_JBSPKX010000221.1:0-442 GCF_053848045.1 Mesorhizobium sp. BHbdii
GATCATGTGCTTTGTCGGCAACCGCGGCTGCATCCAGATCCATTCCGGCCCGGTCGGGTCGATCAAGCCGATGGGGCCGTGGATCAATGTTCTGGACGAGACCTTCCACCTGCACCTGCGCACCGACCACATCGATGAAGTCTGGGCGGTGCGCAAACCGACCAAGGATGGCCATGTCACATCGCTCGAGGTCTTTGGCGCCGAAGGCGAGATGATCATCCAATTCTTCGGCAAGCGCCATGAAGGCGAAAGCGAGCGCGACGATTGGCGGTTCCTGGCTGAGAACCTGCCACGTATTCCGAGCCCGACGGCAGCGTGAGGAACAGTGTGATGCGGTTTTTCCCGAACCTGCCGGCCATGCGCCTATCAATGCTTGCGCCGATCGTCGGCCTTTCCCTTGCCGCGCTGCAGCCGGCCGGCGCTGCCGAGGGCGTCTCGGTCT
>NZ_JBSPKX010000222.1:0-441 GCF_053848045.1 Mesorhizobium sp. BHbdii
GGCGGTCCGTGGCGTGGCGATGGCGCTTGATGGTCGCCACCAGCGGCTCCAGCGGCACCGAGGCGCGCGCCGGCCTGATCAGCTGGGCGTCGGTGCCGAGATCGCGGTAGCTGGTGTTGCCGAGCGACTGGTCGACCGAGGTCAGCATGATGATGGGCGTGTCGGCGAGGCCTTCGGTGCTGCGCACGATGCGCGCCATTTCGGCGCCGCTCATCTCGGGCATCTGGTAGTCGAGCACGACGCAATCCACAGGCACGCCGTAGGCGGCAGCCGCGATCAGCACCTTGAGGCCCTCCGCGCCGCTTTCGGCCGCGCAGGAATCGAACGTCCACGAGGTCATCTGCTCGGTCAGGATGGCCCGGTTGACGGCATTGTCGTCGACGATCAGCACGCGGGCGCCCGTCACGTCCACCGGCATGATGCGCTGCCCGTTCTGCTGTC
>NZ_JBSPKX010000223.1:0-439 GCF_053848045.1 Mesorhizobium sp. BHbdii
TGCAGGCGCCATTCCAGTGGCGCGAAGCCGCCCAGGGCATTAGCTTCGACAAGAGCAGCGGCGAGGTGATGGGCGATGCCGGCGCCTTCAAGCTGCGCGACGGCCTGGCCTTCCCGCTGATCACGCTGGATGGCCAGATCGTCATGGTGTCGCTGGGTGGCGAAGCCGTGCAGCTGTCGGAGGCCGAGTTCGGCCTGGTGTCCCTCGTCTCGACCTATGCCGTTGGCCGCGCCATGCAACTCCACACCATGGCGACCAAGACCATCGACCATATCGAACTGACCCCGCGCGAGCGCGAGTGCCTGCAATGGGCCGCCGTCGGCAAATCGGAATGGGAGATTTCGCAAATCCTCGGCATCTCCGAACACACGTCGGAGAAACATCTTCTTAACGCCAAAAGCAAACTCGGTGCCGTCAACCGGGTCCAGGCGGTCGCCGA
>NZ_JBSPKX010000224.1:0-439 GCF_053848045.1 Mesorhizobium sp. BHbdii
GTATGAGGCGCTTCATCCGCGAGACGCAGGCGATGCGCGAGCGTGTGGAAACCATTATCCAGGTTCTTCGCCAGTTGATGGCCGTCGAGACATTCAAAGCGGTGCTGAAGGCGGAAGGCCTGGTAACGATGCCGGCCGAGGTCGCGGAAAGGATCTCGGGCGGCCTGGGCTTAATGGCCCAGGAAAAGTGGAACCAGGATGTGATGCCCAGCGAACCGCTTGTCGCAGGGATCTGCCCTGAAGCGATCGAAATTCTTGAGGATTCCGCTGTGCATCCGAAAATCTTTGGCTTGCTGAAGAAGGTCACGCCAAGCCGACAGGTCGAAGCAGCAAACCTGATGGTGGCGTTGGACAGGGTGACGTTCGTCAGCGCAAGGGTCATCATCGCGCTCACGCCCCAGTCGCAGCTGGCGGATAACTCCATCCCCGAGCAGCATTT
>NZ_JBSPKX010000225.1:0-439 GCF_053848045.1 Mesorhizobium sp. BHbdii
GGTCCTCGGCAAGGATGAAGGGATAGCGGCGGACATAGGCGGGGATATAGTGCGGCGCGGTCCACTGCCCGTCGGCGTCGACGAACAGGTTTTCGCCCTGGCGCACGCCGGTGATGATGACAGGGGATTTGGCCGGGCCGATGAAGACGATCGGATAGGAGCGCATCGCCGCCGGCATTTCCGTCGCCACCACCGGAATGGCGTGCGCGGCGCGGGCGAAGGCAAAATCGCCGCGCGCGGTCAGGCCCAGTGAACCGTGCCGCGCCGGGTTGAGCGCTTCGGGCCTGGAATAGAACAGCGGCATGGCCGCGTCCGCCGGCGCCGTTTGCGTCTTTGTCCCGATATCAGCCATGGTCCGTCCCTTTCTCCCGCCGGCCGATCAGGCCGGCTTTCCGCATCAGACCCCAAGACTGGTATCTGCTCTTGTTGCGCTGATCTT
>NZ_JBSPKX010000226.1:0-439 GCF_053848045.1 Mesorhizobium sp. BHbdii
GACGACACGGGCGGCGTTCCAAAGCGGATGGCGATGTCGAATCCTTCGGCCACCAGATCCCCTAACTGATCCCTGGCGACAAGTTCGAGCGACAGATCCGGATAGAGCGACAGGAATTCGCTGATATGCGGCGTGAACAACTGGCGCGAAAAGAAGGCGTCGACATTGACACGCAGCCGGCCACGCACCGCGATCGACGTGCCCGAGGTGACGGTCACCGCGTCTTCTATGCCGGTCAGCAACGGCGCCACCTCGGCGTAAAGCCGGCGGCCCTCGTCGGTCAACGAGACGGCGCGCGTCGTCCGGTCGAGCAGACGCACGCCGACGCGGGCCTCCAGACGCGAGACCGCGCGGCTGACGCCCGAGCGTGACAGGCCGAGCGCGTCGGCGGCCCGGGCAAAGCTGCCGCCTTCGGCGATCGCGGCCAGCACGCCGACAT
>NZ_JBSPKX010000227.1:0-439 GCF_053848045.1 Mesorhizobium sp. BHbdii
GTTCATGGCGATCTTCTGGGGCAAGGGCGGAAAACGTTTTGGCGGCCGGCGCACCATGACATTTGCCTATATCGCCATGTCGGCGATGCTTTTGGCGGCCGGCACGGTCGGCGAAACCGTGCCGCTGTTGACCGGCGCCTTCCTGCTGTGCGGCGCCTTCTTCACCATTGCGCTCGACGCGCTGGGGTCGACCGCCTTCATGCGTTCGGTGCGCTCCTATGAGCGGGCGCAGATGGCAGCGGTCTACCGCACCTATCTCGATTTTTCCGAATTGACGCCGCCGCTGGTCTATTCCATCGTGCTGGCCTTCTTCGGACTGGGCTCGGTGTTCGTCACGCTCGGTCTGCTGGCGGCGGTTTGCGGTTTTGTCACGTGGCGATACCTGCCGAAGTCACTGTGAGGATCACGGTGAAAGTGCTGCGTGGCGCTCGCGCACCCA
>NZ_JBSPKX010000022.1:0-11192 GCF_053848045.1 Mesorhizobium sp. BHbdii
CGAAGAGATGACGGGCGTCCTCGAAAACCGCCTGGGGAAGGACACGAAGCTCGGTTGCTTCATAGGGGAGGTGCTCAATTGCGCCGTGAGACGACCAACTGCCTGCGCCTGGGCCAAGTCGCGACGGCGCTTGATGGGCTCGCGACCAGGTTGTTTCGAGACCCAGAATTTGTGAGCAGCAAAGATCCTTGGATCGGGAACGATGATGGGGAGCGGTCCACCTTTTCATCAATCGCGATTGCTTCGAATGCCGGGGCATTTTCCAGCCAGGCCAAGCCAACGATCTCGGCCGCCACGAGTTCGTCGTCAGCCTCGCCAATGGTGGTGCGGCTCTCCTTCCAGGCCGGGTTTGCAAGCGGTTTGATCAGATCGACAAGGTATCCATCGCGGTTGACCGCGCGGAACGTCGCGGACGAACGCTCGAACGACCGATCGACCCTGCGCAGCAGGTTGATGAGCGCTCCGTCTTCGATGCTGGTTCCAACCACGATTCTGAGCGATTGGCGCGCATCCATCAGGAGATCGACTGTCTTCCGTTGTCGTGATCCCTGGATCCACAAATACTCCGGCCGCCGCCTCGTAAGCGTAGATCGCGTTCGTTCCCGCAACGCGGATGCCTGCGCCTAAAAGACCGGCATCATCGATTGCTCTGATGATCCTTGCGGCGATTAAAGGAACACGTCCGAGCCTGAGAGCCCGGTTGACTGCGGATTGGCGCTCCATTTGCTCCTGGCGCGCCGATAGCGTCTGTCGAGCGGACGCGCGAGATGCTTCCCAATCCGCCTTCTGAGCTTCGGTCGCTGGCGAGCGCTGCCCTTCCACCTTCTGGCGTCGCGCTCCAGTGGAATCGTAATAGCTGCGCATCAGGTGGTCGGTACCGCTTACGGTATGCCAGACGAGAGAGCCGCGAAAGCTCTTCGCCTTTTTCTGGGCCTCCATTAGCGCAGTGAAGCGTTGGTCGGAATTGATCTTTTCCCGACGCTGGTCATTGTTTAGTTCAATAAAATCAGGCACCTCAACAGTGGCTCCGCAATTGCCTGGGAACTGTTGCAAGCGACAATAGGCAATGGACCGAACTCTTGCAACAGCCAACCGGCTGTTGATGTTATTGTAAGGTCTACAAAATGTGATCGCAAAGCCCATCCAGGGCACAGATCGGCCTGGGCTAAACGCCAACCACCAGTGCCCCGCCGGTAAGGCCGGCGCCGGCCGCCGTCAGCAGCACTTTCTCGCCGGGCTGGAAGGGCTCGGCCTGGTGCGCGATTGACAGCGATAGCGGGATCGTGGCGGCCGACGAGTTGCCATGGTCGGCGATGGTCTTGACGATGCGCTCATCCTCGATGCCGAGCGCCTTACCGACCGCGTTGAAGATACGGGCATTTGCCTGGTGCGCACGAAACGGGAAACATCGGCGGCAGCCACGTCAGCCTCCGCCAGCGCCTCTCGGGAACAGCGGCTCATCATTTCCACAGCCTTGACGAAGACCTCGCGGCCATTCGCGATGGTCATACGGGTTTCGGCGATGTCGGTCTCGTCGGAAAACGGACGGTTGCTGCCGCCCGCCGGAATCTGGATCAGGCCATAAGCGGACCCTTCCGAGGCTATGGAGGAGCCGAGTATGCCGTGGCCGGGATCGCCGGAGGGAGCGAGCACCACCGCGCCCGCGGCATCGGCAAACAGCACCGCGCTTGCCCGCTCGGCGGGGGTTGATGCGACGGCTCAATATATTGGCGGCGATGACGATGGCCGGCTTGTTGGAGAGGCGCACGAAGCCGTCGGCGAAGGTCATGGCATAGATGAAGCCTGCGCAGGCGCCAGCAAGGTCGACCGCGCCGGGCTGTTCAAGGCCGAGCCTGTGCGCCACCAGCGGCGCGCTCGGCGGCAGGAGGTGGTCCGGCGTCGAAGTGGCGAGCAGGAGCAGGCCGATCTCCTTGCGGCGAATGCCGTCTCTCTCCAGCGCCATGTCGCCTGCCTTTGTCGCCAGGCCGGAAAGTGTGTCGCTGGGCTCCGCCCAGAAGCGCGAGCGGATGCCGGTGCGCCCCTCGATCCAGCCCTCTTCCAGCCCGAGGCTTGCCTCGATCTCGGCATTGCCGACCCTGCGCGCCGGCACGTGATGGCCAAGGCCTATGATGCGCGCCGTGCGGCTTATCTGCTGTCGCTCGCAAGCGCCGCTGCCTCGTCTATGGTCTCATAAAGCCGGTCGAGTTCGCCCGATGTCACGCAGTAAGGCGGCAGGACGTAGATGATGTTGCCAAGCGGCCTGACCAGCAATCCGCGCCGGAGGAAGAAGGCGCGCAGCTTAGGGCCGACCTCGGCCAGATAGCCCGCATTGCCGACCCACAGATCGAGCGCGGTAATCGTGCCGGTCGTGCGCACATTCTCAAAGCGCGGGTCCTTGCTGAACCGCGCAACCTTCTCCGCCTGCATCCGCGACAGCGTGGCCACGCGCGCTGCCACCGGCTCATCATTCCAGATGGCGACATTCGCGCGTGCCGCCGCGCAGGCGATCGGGTTCGCGGTATAGGAACTCAAATGGAAGAAGGTCCTGGCCCGGTCTTTGGAAAAGTGGGCATCAAAGATCGCGTCGGTGGCAAGTGGCGCTGGCTGGCGGGAGCCCATGCCCGGTTGCGGCGTCTGCCCCTCATTAAGGGATCGCCGGTAGCCTCACGATGGCGAACTCGCGCCTACCCTCGCACCCGGGGGCCGAGCAGGTCGCCAGTGCCGACAGCCAGGCCCGCTGGCAGGCTCTCTACGAGAAAGTCCGGCAGCGACATGCCCGTGGAGAAGCCCTGTTGGCGATCAGCCGCACGACGGGCCTGGCACGTAGTACGGTCGGGAAGTACGCCCAAGCCGACAGCTTCCCGGCACGGGCCGTGCGCCAACTTGGACCAAGTATCCTCGACCCGTTTCTGCCTCAGCTCAATGCACGCCTGGCCACGGGACACGAGAACGCCACCACCCTCTGGTACGCAAGATCCCGAGGCTGCAGCTGTCGCTGATCTCGTTCAGCGCTTCTGCGCTCTCATTCGTCAATGTTGTCGTGAGCGTCAGGCTCGAAACAGTGCCCTATTGCGGTTCTTCGACCACATCTCTTCCATAAGGCGTAGGCTCAGGCCGTAAGCCAGGTACCACCGGAAGTACAGCTGGATCGGCGAGTGGCCTCGGTCCAAAGCATCGTGATCTCCATCGAATCTTCGCAAATCCGACGGACTCACAGGGGCTTGAGGCCATTCAACCGTTTTCGGTCAGGCTCTCAGAGACTCACGCCAACATGCTCAACCACACTGAACGTCCTAATATGGCGGAAGCAGTCACTTGAGATGGTGTTGGCTTAGTCGCCGATACGCTGTCGAACAGATGGACGGCCGGCACGTGCGGCATCAGATGCACGGTCGATCCCGGCTGCGGTGCCAAACGTTCCGACGAAACCGCCGTAATCAGGGTGTCGGCGACTTTCGCAATGATCTGGGTCGAGGCTCCCATGGGCTCGATGACGATGACTTTCGCCGGGAAACCAGCATCGTCAAGCTTGAGATGCTCCGGCCGGATCCCGTAGGTCGCGACGTTGGCGCGCGCGCCGGCTGGGAGCGGCAAGTGCGTGGTGCTGTTCGCGACGAACCGACCGTCCTGCACCGTCCCCGGTATGAAATTCATCGATGGCGAGCCGATGAAGCCGAAAACACCTGCGGATCGCGCACGATGGCCCGGCCCATGGCGACGCGCTGGCGCTGACCACCGGCGAGCTGCCTGGGATAGCGTTTGAGGAGATCCGTATGACCAAGGATCCTGGCCGCATAACCGACCTTCTCCTCGATCACGTTCTTCGGCGGTTTCATGAGCCTGAGCGCATAGCTCATGTTCTGCTCCACCGTCATATGCGGATAGAGGGCGTAATTCTGAAACACGAGCGCCACGTCGCGATCCTTGGGCCTGAGGTCGTTGACGACCTTGGAGCCGATCTCGATGGTTCCGTCGGAAATGCCTTCCAGGCCGGCAATCATGCGTAGAAGTGTGGACTTCCCGCAGCCCGACGGCCCGACCAGAACAACAAACTCGCCGTCGGCCATCTGTGCGGAAATGCCCTTGAGCGCGTGATAGGCGCCGTAATGTTTTTGGACGTTGTTGATAGAAACGGTAGCCATCGATTTCTCCAGGGCAAGCATGATGATCGGGCTGCAGGGCGCCGTTTCTGTTCGTTATTCTTTCACCGATCCGGCAAGAATGCCTTCCACCAGCGGACGCTGGACGCGCAACAGGATCGGCACGAGCGGCAGCAGGATCAGGACCCCGCCGGCCGCGATGAGATCGTAAGGGGTCGTGTTGGCGTCCCCCCGCACGGGGACCTCGAACAGGCGCACCGTGAGAAGCCGGGTATCGGGCGTAATGGTGAGCGTGAACGCAACCAGGAATTCGTTCCACCCCGCAATGAAGAGCAGCAGGAAGGTCACGGCAAAGCCGGGCAGAGCGATCGGAAAATGATCCTGAGCATCGTGTCGAGCAGGCTCGACCCATCCATTGCGGCCGCCTCATCAAGCTCCTTGGGAATGGCCTTGAAGTAAGAAAACAGCGTCAGGAATGCGACCGGGATGAATTCCGCCGCAAACACGAGGATCAGGCCGATATGGGTATCAAGGAGCCGCAGATCCTTAAAGGCGAGGAAAATCGGGCCGAGGGTGACCATGCCTGGCCGCCAGTAGCTCCACGCCTGAACGACGTAAGGGTAGCTATCGACGGTCAGGTTCTACGGCCAAAAGGTCGGTGGTAGCCGGTAAGCCTCCCCCGGGGTCTTCAGCGAGGTGATGACCATGTAGTAGATGGGAAAGGCCATGAACAGTAGGAGGATGACAAGCAGAAGATAAAGAATCGTTCGGTCTCACCACACGATTGGCTTGAATTGTCGGGGTCATCATGCTCCTCAACGGCTTGCGCGGTAGAGACGCCACGCGAAGAAGCTGCCGATGGCTGCGGTTAGGAGGAGCAGCAGGACGTTGATCGCCGAGCCGTAGCCGTAGCGTAGCTCTTGGAAAAACCGCTGGTAGGCATAGACAGCAAGCGTCTGTGTGGCCGTTCCCGGGCCGCCTCGCGTCAAGCCGTTGATCTGCTCAAAGGTCTGGACCTCGCCCACGCCTCGGAACAGCAGGACCAGGTAGGTAGTCGGCTTCAGAAGCGGCAGGGTGATCGTAAAGAAATTCTGGATCGCGTTCGCGCCGTCGATCTCGGCCGCCTCATAAACATCGCGGGGCAGGGCGCCGAGGCCGGCCATGAAGATCAGAATGCACCAGGACAGGTTCTTCCATACGGTGACGATGATGACCGAGAATTTCGCCGTGGTTGCGTCACTCAGCCAGCGGACGGGCTCGCGGATGATGCCGAGATCACGCAGCACCTCGTTAAGGATGCCACCGTCTTCGTAATACATGATTTTCCAGACGGTTGCCGCGAGTAGCGGCGCCATCACCCAAGATATGAGCATCAGGAAGTTGCTGATCCAGCGGCCCCGCAGGTTTTGCATCAGAAGGATCGCGATCAGAAGGCCTAGGATGGTCTCAATTGCTGGCAACCGTGTAGAGGATGGTGAACGTCAGCGACGAGAGCAGGGTCTGGTCTTGAAACAGAGCGACATAATTCTGCAGACCGATGAACCGCGGACGCCCCATCAGCGAGCTGTTGGTAAAGCTCAGGTAGACGGTTTGCACCAGCGGCACCAGGGTAAACGCGAGTCGCAGCAGAATTGCTGGCAGTACGATCCAATATGCGATCAGCGCGATGTTTGAAGCCGGAAGAAATCTTGGCGCAACTTGCGAACCAGATGCCAATATGGTTGACGTCGTTGTCATGGTGTCCCCGAATGGATAGGCGACGACCCTCCCGACGCCGGTGCGCCGGGAGGGTCCGCCAGGGCGGGCTGTCAGCCGCGAATACTCTTGTATTCCTCGACGGCCCACGCCTGTGCATCCTGAGGAGATTTTTCACCTGAGAGGATCTAGCTGCCGAGATGGTCGAACATCGACCACAGCTGCGTAACCGCAGGGTTGCTGACGACAGGCTCGCGAAACTTCGCTCCCCGGATCATTTTAGCCCATCCGGGTCCGGCCGTTAGTATTGGCAGGGCCTTGACCAGCTGGGGATCGTTGAACAGTGACTTGTATGGCGGAGTCACTGTCTGGGACAAGGTGATTTCACGGACAATGTCCTTGCTCGAAAGCCAGGTGAGGAGCGCTCTTTGGCTGCGTCCTTCTTCTGGGAGAACTTGGACATCAGGAAGCCCCCACCGTGGACAAGACCGATATCCGACGCCGGTCCCTTCGGCCAACATGCCACGCCGAGGTTATCCATGGTGATCACCGTGTGGTCCAAGCTCAGGATATTGTTGATACCATAGGTCCACCACATCGCGGCCTTGCCTGCAGCAGCAAGCGCCTCGACTGCATTGTTGTCCTCGCTGACCGTCGATGCGGGGGTGATCTTGTCCTTGTGAACCCAGTCATGCATGAACTGCAGGGCCGACAATGTCGCCGGGTCACTGAGCGTCGTTAGGTCGGCACCGGCCTGGTTGAGCGTCAACAGTACGGTGTTCCATGCATGCCCTTCGCCGCCGAGCGGCCGCCAGCCCCAGACGCCCTCCTTTGTGGCGCTCTTGGCGGCCGCAACCATTTCCTCCCAGGTGGTAGGTGCCTTGGCGATCATTGACTTGTTGAAGAGGAAGGGCTCGATGCCCATATACATATAGAAGAAGATACGGTACACGCCGCCCGACGGCATTGTTTAGCACAGTAACGTTATCGACGAGATCGCCGCTATTCTTTGTCCAAGCGTCTGTTCCACTGAGATCTTCCGCCCAACCGTTCATTCCCCAGAGAACGCCGATTAGGTCATCGGCGAACATCAGATCAATACCAGAGTACTCACGTCTGCCCCCAAAGGGTTTTTTCTGCATGACGTCGTTCCACTTGGTGGGCAGGACGTCGTAGTTGATGGCGACGCCGGCCTCTTTGCCGGCGCGCTTAAAATATCCATCAGCTTGGGGCTGTTCCAGCCAACCATGTTGATGGTCGTGGCGGACTGTGCCCGCACATAGGGTGATGAAAGTCCAATAGCCGCACCTGCCAAGGCTGACGTCTTAAAGAAGTCCCTTCGATTGATATAACGCATGATTTCCTCCCGTCCAGCGACGGAACTCTCCTCAGTCGCTCTCAGCAACGTCACTAAAATCCGGCACGGTAACCCTCTCGCCGTCCTTCATCGCCGACATGTGAACGGCGATGCTGCGGCCACGCTTCCAGACACCCAGGATGAGGTCGACCGCGTGTGCAACATGGCGAGGCTGAGGCTTCCGACCCCATCATGCGGCGGTGTCTGCCGACTGCGGAGAGAACCATGACCCGACATGTGAGAGCAGCCGAACTGATGTAAAGGGCCGCTCAAAGGGCTTGACCAAAATCCCCGGGATAAGAGAACGGAGCCGGTTTCAGTTCCTTCCAGGAGGCTCAATCGCGGTAGAAGTTGCGCGGCCAGCGGTGCGCCCGCAGCTTGTCGCGCTTGTCCTCCGGCAGCCCACGACCATCACCGATCGCGCAGTTGCGCTCGACGTTGCGGACCGAGCGCATACCGGGGATGACCGTCGATACTGCGGGCTGGCTCAGCACAAAGCGGAGCGCCGTTTCGGCGAGCGCGTCGGGAGCGATTTTCAAATCGTCGAGGATCTTTCGCGCGCGCTCTTCGACCTCTCGCTTGCGATCGCCGCGGAAGTAGGCCTCGCGGAAATCGCCCTCGGGAAACACGGTGTCGGCGCGGATCTGGCCGGTGAGACCGCCTTCATCGAGCGCTACGCGAACGATCACGCCAACGCCATGGCGTTCGCAGGCGGGGAAAAGGCGCTCCTCTGGCGCTTGCTCGAAGATGTTGTAGATCACCTGCACGCTGTCGACTACGCCGGTTTCGATGAGCTTCAGTGCATTATCCGGCTCATAGGCGTTGATCGACACGCCGAAGAATCGGATCTTGCCGTCTCGTTTCAGCCGCTCGATCGCCTGCAGCCAATCGCCACGCCCCTCCCATTCGTCCGACCAGACGTGAAACTGCTGCACATCGATGGTATCGATGCCGAGATTACGCAGGCTGGTTTCAGTGCAGGCGATGACGTGGTCGGCCGGAAAGCCAACCTCGGCCGGCGTCCCCGGGCGGGCCGGAAATACTCTATTTTTCGGGGGAATTTTGGTCGCGACGTGGACCGCCTCGGAGCGCTCGCGCAGCACCCTTCCAATCAACCTTTCGCTGTGGCCCTCGCCGTAGCCGAGCGCCGTATCGATGAAGTTCAGGCCCAGGTCGATCGCCCGGTTGATGGCGCGGACCGACTCCTCGTCGTTCGCACCCCGCCATCCGGCATTGCCGATGCCCCAGGCGCCATAGCCGATTTCGGAGATGCGCAGGCCGGTGCGGCCGAGTGTTCGATAGTGCATGGACAGCCACCAGTGTTTACATGATCGTTCAAAAATTGAATTCTAATACAATTAAGATATGCACATCTAAAAATTCATTGCAAGCCCCCATATGCCTGCCTATAGCGTCTGAGGCTGCGGTCCGATCAGTGGCTTTGTTGCATTAACCTGAAAAGGGCATAACGAACCCAGTCGAATGGGTCACTCAGGCGGCAAGACCGAGGAGCTGGTTCACGAGATGGATTTCGCCTGTCGCGCCGGACTCCGGCAGCATGCAGGGGCCGCGGCGGATCATCCGCATGACCGCAAAACCTTTGATGGTGGCGTAGGCTGTTTTCATCCTCTGGAAGCCGCGGGTCGGCCGGATCACGCGCTTTAGCGCGCCGTGATCCGCTTCGATGGTGTTGTTATCGGGCATGCTCTTCTTCGGCACCACCGGCGGGTTGGCGCTGCCAACTCGGCGGCTGTATCCTGGGCTGAACGGGACAGGGGTGTCGGGAGCACGTGATATGGGCGGGCCGAGCTATTTGATGAGCTGCGAGCTGGTGTTGTTATCTGGCCGCCCCTGCGACCAACCCGGTTGCGCCGTGAGCGCGGATCCGTAAGTGTCGTGTGGCCCGCAGGCTCCCTGACGTGATGCAAGCACACAGGAGGTCTCATGCGTGTGATCGGACTGGATGTGCACCGCACGTTTGCCGCCGTAGCGGTGTTGGACAACACCCACTTCTCTCATCCAAATGGGGTTGACTTGACCCGAGAGGCCGTTCTGGCCTTTGGCCGCAAACTGCAGCCGGACGACGAGGTCGTGATTGAGGCGACCGTCAACACGGCGATGATCGCCCGTCTCCTGCGCCCCTTCGTGTGCATGCTGGTGATTGCCAATCCACTGCAGGTGCGGGCAATTGCTCATGCCAAGATCAAGACTGACAAGATCGATGCCACGGTCTTGGCCAAACTGCATGCCAGCGGCTTTCTGCCTGAGGTCTGGATGCCGGATGAGGCGACCGAGACGCTGCGGCGACTGGTGTCTCAGCGCACCCAAGTCGTGCAGCAGATCACCCGGGTCAAGAACCGGATCCACAGCATCCTGCATCCCAATCTGATTCCGCCTTACCGAGGCCGGTTGTTCGGCGCCGCGGGTCGGGCTTGGTTGGAGGCCCCTGTCCGTGCCGCGATCGCCGAACCTTGGTCAACCGGGCAGACAGAGGGGCAGATCACGAAGCTCAAGCTGGTGAAGCGCCAAATGCATGGCCGCGGAAAGCTCGATCTCTTGCAAGCGAGACTGATCGGTGCTGCATGACCCCAGACTTCATCGTGATTGCGTCAGACCCCCTTTTGCACGCCGATCCAGGGTCCCCATTCCGGGCCGATTGACACGCGGCCCCTGCATGCTGCCGGAGTCCGGCGCGACAGGCGAAATCCATCTCGTGAACCAGCTCCTCGGTCTTGCCGCCTGAGGGACCCATTCGACTGGGTTCGTTATGCCCTTTTCAGGTTAATGCAACAAAGCAGTCAGACTGCTCCCATCACCGTCAAACGGTAAATCAATTTCAAACTCACACCACTAGCAGGGTGGGTCGACGTTTGTGGCGACGGTTCGCTATGCGAGCGATTTGGGAGTTGCAATTCCGATTAAACGAGACTAGTAAACTCCTTTAGACGATAATACAAAAAATGCACTGGAGTTCAGATGGTGAGTGGTCGTACAACAAGCTTGGGACGGGCCGGACTGCGGACCCGCCACTTAATCTTGAAAACAGCGATCTCTCTTATGCAACACGGACACACTCCCTCGGTGGAAGACGTTGCCGAGGCTGCAGATGTGTCTCGGGGTACTGCGTACCGTTACTTTCCGAGCCAATCGGCGATGGTTGAAGCCATCGTGGACGAAGTGCTTGGTCCCATCCTTGATTGGCACTCAGAGTCCGACAATGCGGAGGAGAGGGTAATGGATCTCCTTGCTAGTTCTATGGCGCGGATAATTGAGTTCGAGGCGACGGGGAGGGCAGCTTTGAAGCTTTCGCTTGAACAGTGGGCCGACAAGCGCGCCGAAGCGATAAATCCTAGCGACAGGCAACCTGGGTTTAGGCGAGGACATCGGCGCGAATTGCTCGGAGTTGCTCTCGCTCCGCTGCGCCAGCAACTTACACCGAGTGAGTTTGAGCAGTTGGCGATGGCGCTTTCATTGACGTATGGCATCGAGCTCATCGTAGTACTCAAAGATATTTGGGAAGCAGATAACGACAAAGTTAAGAGCGTAGCCGTCTGGGCGGCTCGCACTTTGATTCGTGCGGCCATCTCTGAAGCCACTCGTCGGACTTCAGGGGGCCGAAATGACTAAAGGAATACTAAATGTCGCCGTCATCGGAATGGGATTCGGGTCGGAGTTTGCGGCAATTTACAGTGACCATCCGGATGTAGCGTCGGTAACAATATGCGACGCTGATGAAGCAAAGTTAGCTGACGTTTCGGCTCGGCTCGGTCTCCGCAAAGCTTACTTGACGCTCGAGGAGGTACTTGCTGACAGAAGTATTGACGCCGTTCACATTGCGACGCCAGTTGCACTCCACGCGCAGCAAGTATTGGCCGTATTAAAGGCACGCAAACATTGCGCCTGCGCAGTGCCCATGGCTACGTCTTTCGACGATTTGCACGCGATAATTGAAGCCCAGAAAGCAGTGGGCGTAAATTACATGATGATGGAGACCGCAGTATATTCGCGTGAGTTCTTTATGATTCAAGAACTCTACAACA
>NZ_JBSPKX010000228.1:0-438 GCF_053848045.1 Mesorhizobium sp. BHbdii
TCCAGCCGCCGCCATAGGTGCGGTAGAAGATATGCAGGCCGATCTTGGTCATCTTCTGCATGGTGCGCGCCCAGCCCGGATGGACATATTGGGCGTAGTAGTGGGTCGACGACCCGACCTCAGGAATGAAGATCTTGCCGGCGGTGACGGCCATGGCGATGTCCTGCGCGGTCTTGTAGGCAGCCGGGCTGTCGATGCGCTTCTTCCGACCGTCGCAAGCGAAGGAGAACTGGCAACGGTTGAACCAGCTGTCGTTCTGGTAGACGACGCCGCAGATCGAATTCGGATAGGCCGGATTGCGCACGCGGTTGAGGATGACCTGGGCAACGGCGGCCTGGCCGCGCACGGATTCGCTCCGCGCCTCGAAATAGATGCCATTGGCCAGGCACTTTTGCTCTGGCTTGGAGAAGACGCTGGCCGGCAGCGGGTTCTGGATCC
>NZ_JBSPKX010000229.1:0-438 GCF_053848045.1 Mesorhizobium sp. BHbdii
GCCTGGGTGTTTTCCGGCACGATGCCCATGCCGAGCGCCAAGGCGCCGATGATCGACAACGTCAGATAGCCATGCGCGATCGTCGTGCGGAACGGGCTTTGCCGCCGCGCGCGTTCAGGGTCGACATGGATCCATTGGTGGTCGCCGGTGCATTCGGCGAACTGGTTGATACGGTCCTGATCGACCGTGGTCCATTCCGAGACGCCGAGTTCCTGCCCGGACATCCTTCTCAACTGCTCATAGGTCGGCGGCGTTTTAGGCCGTACTTCGTTCATTCCTGCTTTCCCGATCGCTTGCCGTGCCTCCGGACCACGAACGGATGGCCCCTGTCAATTCGCCTTGCACGAATCCGTTCCGCCGAATTCCGGCTGAATCGTGCCATGCCTTGCCATGCAATGGCAGGCCGAATTCGGATTTTCGGGCCTCCAGGGGTCGCCG
>NZ_JBSPKX010000230.1:0-438 GCF_053848045.1 Mesorhizobium sp. BHbdii
GGTCGGTAGATCATTTGACGACGCATCGCTCGCGGCGATCGACGCCACGGCGTCAACCGCCGCGTCAAGGCGGTCAGACACGCTGTCGACAACAATCGCCCTTGCCCGCATCACATTGTCGGACGATTGCGTGGAAATATCCGCAAGCGGGTCGGCCGAAACCAGTGTTGCAGGGGAATGCAATTGCGCGTCGAGGGCATAGTCGAAGCCGCCCGCCGGATCCGGCGTCGGTGTTGCGCCACCCGGGCATGTTGGCAGTGGCGTAACCAGGTTGCGCGCTGGTTCGAGCGCGACTGCGCCGGCCAGTGTCGCCGCCGGTGCATCGGCCAACGCCGCATAAGCGAGCGTGCCTCCTTCGCCGATACCCGCCACGACCGGATGAAAATAGCTGCTGCCGCCGACGGCACGGATGGCCGCCTTGGACAGCGCCTCCAGATC
>NZ_JBSPKX010000231.1:0-438 GCF_053848045.1 Mesorhizobium sp. BHbdii
CCGCATGATAGGCGGCCGCGGATCGCTGTCGCGATAGGAGTCCATGAAAGGCATTCCCGGAAAAGAAAAGACCCGGCGGCGTACGCCGCCGGGTCCGGCATGCAGCGATTACTTCTGCAGTTCGGTCCAGATCTTTGTGTAGAGTTCCTGCGTTTCCGGCCCGCACATCTTCTGGAACTCGCCTTTCGGCTTGGCGTCGGCCGGAATGACGACTTCCGGCGCGTCCTTCATGTCGGCCGGCATGTATTTGTCCGAGCCGGTGATGGCGTTGGCGTAGCGATGGAAGGCCGAGAGGCCGGCCGCGTTTTCCGGATCCATGATGAAGTTCTGGAACAGCTTGGCGTTCTCGACATTCTTGGCGTCCTTGAGGACGGCGACATTGTCCATCCAGATCGGAAAGCCTTCCTTGGGATAGCCGTAGACGATTTTGTCGTTCTG
>NZ_JBSPKX010000232.1:0-437 GCF_053848045.1 Mesorhizobium sp. BHbdii
AGGGCCGCGTCATCACCCGCACCATACTTCTGGAGCGCGTCTGGGACTTTCATTTCGATCCCAAGACCAGTGTCGTCTAGACCCATATCAGCCGGCTGCGGGCCAAGGTCGACAAGCCGTTCGAGGCCCAGCTGATCCATACCATCCGCAACACCGGCTACAGCCTGCACGCGCCGCTTGCGCCATGACCGGAAGCTGGTCTCGCCTGCTGCGCAGCACGCCGTTCCGGCTTGCCTTGACGTTCGCTTTCCTGTTCGTGCTGGCTTTCGTGCTTTCGGGTGCCATCGTCTACCGGATGATGAGCGCCGATCTTGCCGAACGGCTCGATGAAACCATTAGGGAAACCTACTCGATCGTGACGGCGACCTATACCGAGAGCGACATCGAGGACCTGGGTTCCACGGTCGAAAGCCATTCGCAACTCAGCCCCAAGAAGG
>NZ_JBSPKX010000233.1:0-436 GCF_053848045.1 Mesorhizobium sp. BHbdii
TCGCAGACGGCACCGAGAGCGCGCCGGCTGGCTGGGCGTGGGTCGGCGAACGGGGTCCCGAGCTGCGCAAGCTGCGCGCCGGCGATGTCATTCGAAGCAACCCGCGCTCGATGCAGATGGCGCAGAACAACAACAGTACGCCTGTGACGCCGAAAATCGACCTTCATGTCACCGTCGTCGGAGGCTCGGGCGATGAGCATATCCGCACGTTGTCCAGGCAGGGCGCGCAGGAGGCGATCAGCGAGTATCACCAGGGCCAGATCAGCGGCGGCTTTGGCGAGACGCAGCGGCGCTACGCGTCGCAGAAGGGTTGAGCGATGGGGCGCTACACCGATCTCCCCACTCTGGACATCGACTTCCTGAAGCCTACGAAAATGTCATTCGATACCAAGGGTGGCGGTTTCGAAGGTGGCCGGAATGGTCTTGGGGAATCTGT
>NZ_JBSPKX010000234.1:0-435 GCF_053848045.1 Mesorhizobium sp. BHbdii
CCGCGGAGTTCTGGTGGCTCGCCGCGGCAAAGACCGGCAACGCCGACGCCGAAGCCAGCCTTGGGATGCTTTACTATCGCGGGATGGATGGAAAACCGAACTATGCGGAAGCCGCCAAATGGTTTTTCAAGGCAGCGGCACACGGCAGTCCCAGCGCCAAAACCTATCTGGAGATGATGAAAGAGAACGGCCAGATCGACAGCAAGCTGCTGTGATCACCGCACCCAGGCTCTTGCCATGGCCGACGCGGGCGGGGGGCGCGTTGTTGGGATGGCTGGGCGCCCGCGTCAACCAGGGCGGCTCGTACCGCCGCGATAACACGATTGCATATTGCGGGGCCACCGAAACTTCCGCGAAAGCGGAATAGGCAAGAGCCGCGGTGCGGATTCGCGCTCTGCCTCGCCCGAACCAGGGCAATTGCGCGAAACAGTTTTT
>NZ_JBSPKX010000235.1:0-435 GCF_053848045.1 Mesorhizobium sp. BHbdii
GAGCGGTCCGCTGGCGGTCTCGAGCTTCTCGAGCACGCACAACTGGTTTTTCGTCAGCACATCCCTTGCCGCCATGGTCCGGTTCCAACTTGTCCTGCGCCATCCCCAGCCTGTTTGCCTGTGCAACCCGCCTGATCCCATTCAGATAGCGACGAACCGTCGTCTTTGCTACTCCTCTGTTTTTGTCCCAGACCGATCGATGACGTGCCGGCGCATTTGATGACGACAGGCTTGATGGCGCAGCGACATTTCAAAATACTGACAAAATCCTCGACGAGGGTGGTTTCGCTTGGGAAATTCGATCGGGCTTGGGGAAGCAATATGATCAAATTGACACGCCGGACGCTGCTTGTCGGCACGTCCGCGCTGATGGCGGCCGGTACGCTATCGTTCCGGGCGCTGGCGGCATCGCGCACCTATCACGCGCTGTTGGTC
>NZ_JBSPKX010000236.1:0-435 GCF_053848045.1 Mesorhizobium sp. BHbdii
CCCTTTTGATGCGGCGGTCGTCCGGATCGGCGAAGGTCTCGACATAGCCGTCGCGGATCAGCGGCTTCAGCGTGTGGCCGAGCGCCGAAAGGTCCATGACCAGGGCAGCGGCAATGGCGCCCATCGCCGGTTCGTCGCCGATGTGGATCTGGTAGAGCAGGCCCTGTTGCGTGGCCTTTAGGCCGGACGGCGCCTGCACGTCGTCATAGAATTGGCCGAGCTTGCGCGTCGCGCGCCGCAGCATGGCGTAGTTGCAGGCTGTCAGCCCGGGCAGGTTGTCTTTCGGCATGGTGGTCCCTCGGCGCCGGTGAAAATTCTGTTCGGCCGCTGCCCGACAAATAATCCCGAACGCCGTTATTGACAAGATAGTGGCATATGCCTACTTCGTCGAAAGTGGTATATGCCACTAAATCAATCCGGCGGCGCGCCGGCGAG
>NZ_JBSPKX010000237.1:0-434 GCF_053848045.1 Mesorhizobium sp. BHbdii
CGTCGCGCTGGCAGCCAAGGGCGTGACCATGCGCACGCTCATTCCAGGCTTTCCCGTGGTGATGGATGCCTTCAAGAAAAAGAAGACTGTTTACCAATACCCGCTGCTGCAGGGCGGCAAGGCTTCGATCCATGCTGTCCAGATCGCCGGGCTCGATCTTTTCGTGCTCGACGCGCCGCATCTCTTCGACCGCCCGGGCGGTCCCTACGGCAACGCTGCGGGCGCCGACTGGCCGGACAATTGGCGGCGCTTCGCGGCACTGAGCCAGGCCGGCGCCGATATCGCCGGCGGCGCCGTCTCCGGCTACCTGCCCGACATCGTCCATGCCCATGACTGGCAGTCGGCGATGACGCTGGCCTATATGCGCTACGGCAAGGCGGTCGGCACGCCGTCGATGATGACCGTCCACAATCTCGCCTTCCAGGGCCAGTTCG
>NZ_JBSPKX010000023.1:0-11047 GCF_053848045.1 Mesorhizobium sp. BHbdii
TTCCATAACGCATTGCTTCCATGATGGTGGTTGTTTGCCGCTCGGCTGGGATTGAGGGCATCAAGCTTCTCGCATCGGTGCCGGCCGGGTGCTGGCCGAAAACTGTCCTCGATTCTCGTTCCATCAATGAGCGATGTTGCTGCAGTTGAGCTCGGCAATGGTCTAGATACCCCGCGAAGCGGGCCGACTGGGGGACCGATCAGTTCCCCCAAGGCGTCACGCAGTGCCCGGGAAAGAGAGCGAATTGCCTCTGCATAAGCTCACTTCGAGTATATCCGAGATGTGGCTTCCAGCGTGATCGGAGTCAACCCCTGGCACAACGGGTAGTCTGCACCTGCGACAGTCCATACGGCTGGCCAAAGCGGAAGAAATTGAGCAGGCCGCCGGCCGAAAGGACGGTCGCTATCACCCGACGCCTCGCAACTATCGTACCAAGTTGGATCACAATATAAAGATTTGTTTATGTGATTGACAGCAATGTCCTCTTCGCCGAATTGTAAGTAGTCGATGGTTCTCTGATGCGGTTCGGCCGCAACAGAGCTAAGAGGGAAGCCGGTGAAGATGCCGGCGCTGCCCCCGCAACCGTAAGCGACGAGCCAGGCCCATTCATGTCACTGAGGTGAATAGCCTCGGGAAGACGGGCTGAGGTGTCGACCCGCGAGCCAGGAGACCTGCCACGGCGAACAAGGTCCACAGGCGGGGTGTCTCGGTGGGCGTGGTGACTGGCTTGTCTGGTTGCCGACGTCTGCCTTGCCTCCACGCCCCAACCATCGGGGTATGGTATGTCTCTCTCTCAGCAAGTTCCTGTAGCCACACTTGGCGTGCCGCGCATTGGGCGCCGTCGCGAATTAAAGCACGCGCTTGAGGCCTATTGGTCGCGAAAATCTTCCGCTGCCCACCTTCTCGAAACGGCGCGGGCGCTGCGTGTCGCGAACTGGATCGAACAACGCGACCGTGGCGTGACAAAAATCCCGTCCAACGACTTCTCGCTCTACGATCATGTGCTCGACACAGCAACAATGGTCGGCGCTGTCCCGCCACGCTATGGCTGGAGCGAGGGGGAAATCTCGCTCGACACCTATTTTGCGATGGCGCGTGGAAGCCAAGGAGAGGCTGCCGGTCGCGGGCATACCAATCACGGTCACGCCGTGACAGCGTTGGAAATGACCAAGTGGTTCGACACCAACTACCACTACATGGTCCCGGAGCTCGCCGATGATCAAGCCTTTGCCCTATCGTCGTCAAAGCCTTTGGATCACTTCCTTGATGCCAGGGCGTTGGGCATTCACACCCGCCCGGTCATCCTTGGGCCCGTCACCTTCCTCAAGCTGGCCAAATCGCCCACCCGGGATTTCAACCCTGTTGCGCTGCTGCCGCGGCTGCTGCCGGTTTACGAGCTGCTGCTGCGCCGACTGAAACTCGCGGGCGCCGACTGGGTGCAGATCGATGAGCCGGCGCTCGTGCTCGACCTCATTCCAAACGAGCTAGGCGCGTTCAATTTTGCGTACGACCGACTGTCGCGAGCGGCGCCGGAGCTGAAGATCATGCTCGCCACCTATTTCGGCGGATTGGACGGCAATCTCGAGACCGCTCTTTCGCTTCCTGTGGCGGGCTTGCATCTCGACCTTGCACGCGCTCCCGAACAATTGGAGGTGGTGGGCCGGCTTGCGCCAAAAGACCTGGTGCTTTCGCTTGGTCTGATCGACGGTCGCAACGTCTGGCGCGCGAACCTGCGCCCCATCCTTGACCGGATCAAGCCGGTCGTCGCCGGCTGGCCGCTGGAGCGAGTGGAGATCGCGCCCTCGTGCTCGCTTCTGCACGTGCCGATGGACCTTGAACTGGAAACCACGCTCGACAGGGACTTAAAGTCATGGCTCGCATTCGCGGCGCAGAAGATGGACGAACTGACCACGATCGCCCGGGCCTTGTCCGAAGGCCGGGAGGCGGTTGCAGCAGAGCTGGAGTCTTCGACCCAAGCAGCCGCCGCGCGTTTGACGTCCCCGAAGGTCCATGATCCGCTGGTCGAAGGACGCCTCGCCTTTGTCGACGACGGCATGACGCGCAGGAACAGCGGTTTTTCTGAACGCTCCAGGCTTCAGAACGAAAGGCTCTGCTTGCCGGCCTTCCCGACCACGACGATCGGTTCTTTCCCGCAAACGCCTGAGGTTCGCAATGCGCGCGCAGCCCACGCGATGGGAGAACTGAGCTATGTCGACTATGAGGCGTTCCTGAGGAAGCAGATCGAAGCAGCCATCCGTTGGCAGGAGGAGATCGGACTGGACGTGCTGGTGCACGGCGAGTTTGAACGAAACGACATGGTGCAATATTTCGGCGAGCAGCTTTCCGGCTTCGTTTTCACGCAGCACGCCTGGGTGCAGAGCTACGGGTCGCGTTGTGTGCGCCCCCCGATCATTTTTGGCGATGTATCGCGGCCCAATCCGATGACGGTGCGCTGGTGGCAATACGCCCAATCGCTAACAGACAAACCCGTTAAAGGCATGCTCACCGGCCCCGTGACGATTCTCAATTGGTCCTTTGTACGCGACGATCTTGCGCGGTCGGTCGTCTGCCGTCAGATCGCGCTCGCCCTCCGTGGCGAGGTGGGTGATCTCGAAAGCGCCGGCGCCAAGGTGATTCAAATCGACGAAGCTGCACTGCGCGAGGGCTTGCCGCTGCGCAAATCCGAGTGGAAGCACTATCTCGAATGGGCCATCGAGTGCTTTCGGCTCGCTTCGACGGGGGTGTACGATGCCACCCAGATCCACACGCACATGTGCTACTCCGAATTCAACGACATCATAGACGCGATCGCGGCCATGGATGCCGATGTGATCTCCATCGAAACCTCGCGCTCGCAGATGGAATTGCTCGACGCCTTCCGAAGCTTTAAATATCCCAACGAGATCGGACCGGGCATTTATGATATCCACTCGCCTCGGGTGCCGGGAGTCGATGAGATGACGGACCTGCTCTCGCAGGCGCGCCAGCACCTTTGCGACAGTCAGATTTGGGTCAACCCCGATTGCGGTTTGAAGACACGTCGATGGGAGGAAGTCCGTCCGGCACTCGTCAACATGGTCAAAGCCGCGCGTTCTCTGCGAGACGTACCAAAGGCGGCCTAGCAAAAATGTACGCCGTCGCCCGGTGGACGACGGCATACACTGGACTGAAGTTGTTCGACTCGGTGCCGGCATGGTGCCGAGTGGGCATGTGGCGTTTCGTCAGGAAGTATGTGGCCGCGGCGCGCGGTGACGGGCACTGATTTCACCGGTCCGGATCTTCATCTGCCGCGTGGGCCTGTACGCCCATCGTTGCCAATGACGATGCCTTTGAATGAGAGCGCATCTCCAAGCCAGCCGGGCATCGGGTCCGCTGAGCAAAACAGAGAGCGCCATCACACGACGCCGCTTGAACCATATGCATGGGGAGTGGTGATGACCTCCACTCGCGCGAAATGCCCCGACTGCTGGCTTCAGCCAGATCATGTCACGAGTTCGGCGTCAGGTTATTCTCGACGGCCGCGCAGGTTCATCATGTCGTGCGTCAGGGGGAATCGTTTCGGCCAAAGGTAGGTGTCGCAACCAGACCCATCGGCAGCGCCGATGACTACCGCAAAGCCGCTCGCTCGCTACAGCGCTCCCATGACGATCACGACTGTGTGTGCGCATAGCGATAGTGGCATCCGGCAACTGCCGGGTGCAAGCTTGTTGATGAGGACCGGGCTGGTGTGCTGCGCACCTGTTGTCTGACGACGATTGATCAAGCACCCATTCGCGGATTGGCTACCGCACGACCCTTTTCCGTCGTGGACCTTCCTCCTTCAATTTGAGCGGGCATCGGTTACTCCCTGCCCCCGCGCCGTATCGAGGATTGTCAGCGTCAATCAGGGCGCGCAGCACGCCAGCCAGGTCCCTGTTTTCTATTCCTTCATCACCTCCGTGTTTTTGCTGCCCGCGCGCTCCGGGCTCCGCAACCCCGACCAGCTTCGCCCTCCGCGCGCTACCCTCGTGCCTCTCCGACAGGCGAGGGGAACTGACGTGCTATGTCCCAGACGAACCCGGCCAGTTCGCGGGCGATTGCGGTGACGATCTTGACCGTCCGCTTACCCGAGGCCGCCAATCTCCGGAACTTGCCGCAGAGACGAACCTGCGCCTTCCATGCGATCGAGCGGATACGGTCGGGAATCTTGGCGCTGCGCTCCCGCAGCGCCTGGCCCTCACGAGCAGGGAAGCGATAATGCCACGCCGATTCAATCAGCATGGAACGTGCGGCTGCGTTGCCGGTGCGCGTGATCTCGCCGCGCTTGATGCGCTTGCCGCTGGAATGCTCGGCTGGAACCAATCCGATCCAGGCCATGAGCTGCTTGGGGTTGTCGAAGCGCTGCAGATCACCGATCTCAGCCACAAGCGTAATGGCCGCGATGAACTTGATGCCACGCAGAGCTTGCAGTGCCTCGACAACAGGGGCCATCGGCCATTCGATGACAGCCTCATTCAAGACCTGTTCCAGCCTTTCGCAACGATCTTGGAGTTCATGGATGCGGCGCTTGTATTCCTCGTAGACAAACTGCTGGTGAGTGAAGGGAAAGGTCTGCTCGGAGAGCCAGCGCCAGTGTCTATGACCCCAGATTGCCTTGCCCGGGAATCGACGATCATGCCGCAGAAGGAAGCTTTTGAGTGTTGTCTTGGCGGCCGCAAGATCCTGCTTCGCCTGCCGGCGAGCGCGCACGACATCGCGGATAGCCTCATGTGCTTCGTCTGGCACCCAAACCGCGACCAACTCGCCGGCGCGCAGCAAGCGGGCCAGCGTCTGTGCATCGCGCCGGTCGGTCTTCACCCGATCACCCGGCCGCCGCGGCATTGAGGAAGGCGAAATCACCACGCAGTCGATGCCGAGTTTGTTCAGCAGCCTGAAGATCATGAAGCCGCAGGGGCCGGATTCGTAACAAACCCGTAGTACCGAACCATCCCGCGAAATCCGTCCCAATGCTGCCTTCAACGAGTCCGCACTGTTGGCAATCGTACCAAAGAAGCGGACTTCGCCACCTTCCTCAGCAACCGCCAGTGCTATTGTGTCCTGATGAACGTCAAGACCGATAAACTTCCTTGCTGCCGACATGAGAACTTCCTTCCTGTTGCACGTTTCAACTGCGCAACACTCAGGATGCCCTTGGCGCGGGGCAAGTGATCGTCATCGGGTCTATTGAGGGCGCGCTCGCGAGCAGCTTTTGCTCCGCCGAGGTGCACCACACACGATGACACGATCGTCGCGATCAAATTTCCTGCTCTTCGAGCGCATAGCCTGCCGAGCGTATGGTTCGGATGACGTTGTGGGGCGAGAGTGCCTTTCTCAGTCGGCTGATATGGACGTCAACGGTGCGCGCGCCGACATGGATATTCGCGGGCCAGGCGGCGCCAACAAGTTCGTCGCGGCTGCAAACCTTGCCGGGGTTTTCAATCAGGTAACGTAGGAGGTTGAACTCGAGTGGGCCAAGATGGAGTTGCTGGCCATTGCAATGTACTCGGTGGCTGCCGAGCTGCATATTAAGCTCGCCGCAGGTCAACGACCCTCCGTCCCCCCCGCTGTGGGAATTCAACGGCTTCGTTCGCAGCTTCGCGCCAAGGTAAGCAAGCAACTTGGCCGGCGCGAAGGGCCGCAGGAAACTTTCGTCAATACCCGCCTTGAGCAGATCGAGCTGTTGGTGCTCGGCGCCGGACGCGATCAGGGCGATGACGGGCAGGGCGTCGGTTTGCAGCTCGCCTTTCAGCCGGGCGCAGATCCCCGGGCCAGTTGCGGTTGCCGGTTGGCAGTCCAGGACGACAGCCTGCGGCTCGCGCTCCGTCGCCTGCCGGATCGCGTCCTCGACGCCGCCGGCCAGCTCGGTTGCGAATCCGTCCGCCTCCAGGACGTGACTGAAGAACAAGTAGAACTCGGCATCCTGCGAACAGATCAGGACTAGTGGCTTCATCTGCTGGCCCTACATCAATCAAGCATTCAGCGCCCGGTTGCGAGGCCGCTCGCTCTCAAGCGCCGGTTCGCTGCGCTGCGCTGCTGTTGCCTCTGCCGACCACCGGACACTCCCTTCATGGCCTGCGGTCGATCGGAAATTTGGTGTCGCCGTGGAAACGAAGACCCAAACACTCAACATGCGGGGTCCCTGGCGGCCAGGATGGAAACCCCGGATCAGCTGTTCGATCAGGTCTGCCAAGCAGACCCGTCCGGTTCGATCCGAGCTGGTCCGACATGGAGTCGAAGTCAATCGCAGCTATCACCTCGGGGCAGAGTACCGCCGGTAAAGTCGGCGCCTTCTTTATGCGCGCACTATCTGATGCCGACCTGACGAGGTTCCTTGCTGCCTTCGTTCCTCGGCTCGCAATGTCGCTCCGCGTCATCAATGCCTCCCGACAGGTCCGTGTCTCAGGACCAGAACATCAAAATTCGTGCCGACGCGAGGGGAGCGCGGAGAAGATTTTTGCGACTTTTATTTCAACGGTTTAACGAGAATGCAGCAGAAGATGAGGCCGAACCCACAGTGTCGCGGACTGGACAAACTCAACATTGGCTGTCCGCCGGGCGGTTCCCCGAAACTGCAGACCGGGTCCTGCGGAGGACGCGGAGCGCAGACGCAGCGATCATCGGCGGCCGCCGGAGCCGGAAAGTCGCTCCAATTTTCGCGATAGGGCTGTCTCACGCGTATCGAAGCGGGCAAAGACCTCTTCAACCACACGTTTGGATCGCTTCCACGTGGCTAAGTCGGAATGAACGCTCTTTTTGCCATTGACTGTACACCCCAACCTGCATTGCGGGGAGCAAATAGGGCTGCAAGTCCAGGGCAGTCGCTTGCATGGCACCGACACCTTGGCCGTGGGCCGAAACTATCTTCTCCAAAGAAAGAGGGCGTTGGCGGGAGGAACTGGGCAGGGGCCGGTTTTGGAGACGGCGCTGGAGGACTTGCGCTGGATCGAATGCTGGCATGGCAAGAAAAATGGCCAACACCCCGACCATGCCGATGGACAATATGTTGCAATTCCCAAAATGCGGATTTCCTACGCGGCGGCGTCGCACGGCCCGCGGGCTATGCGTGCCTTCTGCCGGCTGACATCTCGCCCTTTGTTCTAGCACGCTTCATGGTAGCGTCGCCTCGCAAGTACTCTTAGCGGCCCATCGCGAGGCCAGATGGAGACGATATCGAAACTGCATTTGACGGAGCCTGCCATGGTCGATGTATGAGACCGAAAGGCAACTGTATGTCTTCGCGAATGAGATGCGCATCGACAGTCGTCGAACCCAGCGTGGAAGTTCCACCAAGTGCGGATACCAACGAGGAAACACAGCATGTCGCGTTCGATCTACGCCGAAGCTTGGCCGGAGCGTCGACATCTCCCGAAAGATGCGGCGGCGAAGCCCTTCATTCCTCCCAGGTCTCAAAGTCGAGACAGTGAACGTCAAGAGACCGCGGTTTGAGAGCTCAGGTGTGGCGCAAGGTTCAGATCAGTGTAAACGACAGAAATTCTGACAGTCGAGTGCGCGCATCGGCATAGCATTCTGATGCGTGACAAATTCGGACGTAGAAATCCGACATCCGAATCTGAGGCGCGTGCGCAGCTACAGAACAGCGGCGTCACCAAAATACAAACATTAATTTTCTGGAGAGTAGCATGGAAGTTGATAAGGAATATAAGATCAATAACGATCAGGAGAAAGCGCGAACCGATAATTCGGAGGACAACCATGACAATAAAAAGATCGAAATCACCGTAGTCGTGAACGGCCAAGCCACGGAGATCGAGGCGAATCCAAACCAGCCGATTCTCGTGGTCGTCACAAAGGCCCTTGAAAATACACAAAATCTTGCACAGCCGGCGGAGAACTGGCAGCTCAAGAACGAGGCCGGCAACTTGCTCGACGTTAGCAAGAAAGTTGGCGAGTTCGGTTTCGCGGATACCGTGACCCTGTTCCTCAGCCTGAAGGCGGGTGTAGCCGGTGGCTGACCCCCAGAGTGTGGACCCTGACGTCTCCCGGGCAAAGTTCGATCGAGAGATTGATTGGTTCCGAGCACAAGTAGGTTTCTACCGGACACATGGGTGCTTCCTGGGCGAGGCGTGCTTCCCGACCGCCTTCTTCATCTTTGCGACGCCGAAGCTGAAGCCCCCTGTGATCGGTGCAGCCGTCGAGATCGATTTCTCCAATTACGATTTGAAGCCTCCCTCCCTGGTTTTCGTCGATCCCTTCACGCGCCAGCCAATTGCCCGGAAAGATCTGCTGCTCAGGATGCAGAGACGTCCTCCGCTCCCCGGAATTCCGCCGGAGATGATCGCCACACTTATCCAGCAGAATGCTGGGTTAATTACGGACTTCATTCAGGCCAATGGTCCCGACGCCCCGCCATTTCTGTGCATGGCCGGTATCCGGGAATACCACGATAACCCAGCCCATTCAGGTGATCCATGGCTTCTTCATCGGCGTTCTGGCGAAGGTTCGTTGGCCTTCATCTTGGACAAAATCATCAACTACGGGACCCGCCCAGTGGACCAGCATCACATTCAATGTCAAATCGGGATGGCCGTATCGCCTCAGGCTATTCCGGAATAACCGCGTTGAAGGAAGTGGTAACTGTCGTTCTGCCGCAACACTGCGTGTCGAAAGTGCAGGCGCATCTGCGCTCTGTAGGTCGCCAAGGTCATGAGGGAATGGGTCTATGGGTCGGCGACCAGCAAGGCCAGTATTTTAACGTCACAGAAGCCGTAATCCCAGCGCAACGTCACGTTCGGACGAGCGACGGAATATGCGTCATTGTTCCGGCCGATGAACTCCACAGGCTCAACGTCTGGCTCTACAAGAGAGGTCTGAAACTTTTGGCCCAGATACATAGCCACCCTGGCCGAGCCTACCATTCGACGACCGACGACGCCTATGCAATCGCGACTACAGTTGGATGCCTGTCGCTCGTGGTGCCGAATTTCGCCCGGGAGCCCTTCGATTTGGCTAGGATCGCCGCTTATCAACTCGACGCCAAGGCGAATTGGAGCGAGGTCCCATCCGCGGCCCTAGCACGGATGATCAAGATAACGAGTTGACGATGGCACTTGCAAATTTCATTGACCGTGCCGCCACAGCGGCATCCCAGGTCCTCGCCGACTTTCATCTGCGCGAGTTCAGGGCCGCTCTCGAAAGGCAGGTCGTGGCCGTGGCCTTTGACGGTCAGGCGGCATCGTGCGCCGAGGGCCGGGCCACGCTTGATCTTACAGTGAGGCTGCTTGCTCGACTGTACCCGGTTATGGCAGTGCTCCCCCTGGAAAGCGCGGGGAACTCTCAAGCCAACGTCCTTGAGCGATTGGCAAAGGCGATCAATCCAGAAATCGGCATCCTGCGTTCCGGCAAGACTGCGACGGTCTGTGTGGTCGCAGGCGCGGCGGACCCATCGCTGGGGTGCCCGACCTTTTTTATGGGTTCCGATGGTTGGACGGCAAAGCTGTCGCGTAGTGGTCCCGTGAGGTCTGGCTCGACCTCCTTACCGTATGGAGCGGGCGCCGCAAGCTGCTTTGCCGCCGCTAATGTTTTTCGAACGGTCTTCGCTCCCCAACTGACTTGCGCCGACTTGGACGAGGTCATTGATCTCTCGTTATACACCTATGGCAAGAGCAATGGTGGCGATCCAGGCTCCTTTGACTACCCTGTCGACCTTGGCGAATCACATCTCGTTGGGCTCGGCGCGATAGGGCAGGGCTCGCTCTGGGCACTAGCGAGGCAATCCGGTCTGTCCGGCCACCTGCATGTGATTGACCACGAAGCGATCGACCTCTCGAATCTGCAGCGTTACGTGCTGGCCTGCCAGTCAGATGTCGGGACGCCAAAGACGGTAGCGGCGATGAAAGCCCTTGCATCGGCCGGTCTCAAAGTTGAGGCGCAGGCGCTGAAATGGGCAGACTACGTTTCGCGCCGAGGTGATTGGCGCCTCGACCGAGTGGTTGTCGCGCTTGATAGCGCGGCCGACCGACTGGCTGTCCAAGGGGCGCTTCCGCGGTGGGTCGCGAATGCCTGGACCCAAGAGCATGATCTCGGGGTCTCGCGGCATAGTTTCGATGATGGCCGGCCTTGCCTTTGCTGCATGTACATGCCGACGGGAAAAACCAGGGACGAGCATGAAATCATAGCCGAGGAACTCGGGGTCCCTGAGGCACAGCTCGATGTAAAAACGCTTCTGCAGACTGGCGCGGGCGTGCCCAAAGACTTTGTAGTTCGGGTCGCAACTGCGATGGGGGTCCCGTTTGAGCCGCTCGCCCAATTCATTGGTCAACCCCTTCGCTCGTTCTACCAAGAGGCAATCTGCGGCGGTCTCATCTTTCATCTCAGCGATGGAAGCCGACGCGTTCGTATCGTGGTTCCAATGGCATTTCAGTCAGCGCTGGCGGGGATCATGCTTGCCGCAGAGCTAGTTAGGCATGCTGCGGGGTTTCCGGCGTGGCCCACCACCAGCACTCGGCTGAATCTCCTACGGTCCCTCGGAACGCACCTACATGACCCGAAGGCAAAAGATGCTAGCGGCCGCTGCATCTGTTGCGATCAGGATTTCATCGATGTCTATCGGCGAAAATATCAAGGTCCAGTACCATAAGACCCCTCTAAGATGTGATGCCGAGCCATTCTGCTGCCGGGCTCCGCGCTCACTTAGCAAAGTGCGTCGTCAACATGAGTGTCCTGTCAGCTCCAACATGCTGCCGATGTCAACCACGAGATTAGCGCCGCCAGGCTCGGACAATCGAGCCGTTCGGTCCATGACAAGGAGGGGCGCCTGATCTCGGCTGCAGCCACGCCGACGAATTCGACTTTGGATAAGAAAACAAGCCTCAAGTGCGCTGCGGCGCAGCAGCGATTGCCACTTGTGCCTCGAATCGTGCCGGTGACGGAGGGGATGGGAACGGGGTCTTTACGGTGGCCTACAGCAGCCCTGCCTGCTCAGCCTCGTGGCGCAAATTCTGCCGCGGCCTTGGCCCGATCTGCTGGATGACCAGTCCGGCCGCCAGCGAGCCGAGGTCGCCGCAATCCT
>NZ_JBSPKX010000238.1:0-430 GCF_053848045.1 Mesorhizobium sp. BHbdii
CCAGCATGTCGTCGAAACGAACAGCACCGGAGGCCGCATCGAAAGAAGGATACTCACGGATCTGCAAGCCGGCGGCGCGCATCACCGGCATATGGTTCGGCCAGGTCGGGTCCGACAGCCAGACCGTGGCGTCCGAACGCGTCCGCTTGAGCAGCTCCGCCGCCAGGCGAAGCGCACCGGAGCCGCCAGGCGCCTGTGCGGCCCGGATGCGCGTCATATCCGCGCCAGGGCCGAAGGCGAGCTTGGCCATCACCGCGTTGAAGCCGGTGTCGCCGGCGAGCCCGAGATAGGTCTTTGTGTCCTGGCTGTTCATGAGCCGCTTTTCAGCCTCACGCACGGCACGCATGACGGGCGTCTTGCCGTCGCGGTCCTTGTAGACGCCGACGCCGAGGTCGACCTTGTTGGGCCGCGGATCGGCACGATAGAGGCC
>NZ_JBSPKX010000239.1:0-430 GCF_053848045.1 Mesorhizobium sp. BHbdii
GTATCCGCTGAAAACATTCTCGGTCCGAAAAAATAGCCCAGAAGTATCCGTCCTCGCGGAGCCATTCTCGCCACCACTCCCCTCGCGAAGCCTCCATCAGGCAGGGGAATCCGAAAGACCGAGCCTTCGCGATATGGCAACCGTTTCGCCAACTTCGATCCCCCGATCATTTATCGCTGCCAAGCGAGTCCACTGTCGCCTAGGATTGCCAGCAGACCATTTTCTGACTGAGACCGCAACGGAATAGCTCGTCTTGACCGCGCGACCATTCGGGTCGAGGCTCCTTGCGCGGCAAGTCTGACAAGACAGGCGTTGCCAGCGAAGGAGAACTGTCATGGCCATTTCACGCAAGGAAGAAGCGCGCGCGCTGAGTGCCGACGAGAAGGAACTGGTGGAGAAATCGCACCATCCGGTGGTGCAGGAGCTTTCC
>NZ_JBSPKX010000240.1:0-429 GCF_053848045.1 Mesorhizobium sp. BHbdii
CCTTGGTGATATCGTCGTCGGTGACGAAAAAATCGCCGACGCGCAACCGATGACCGACCGCACACTCTACGTCATCGGCAAGGGTGCCGGCACCACCACGGTCAATCTGTTCTCACCTGAAAAGCGCTCGCTCGGCGTCATCCAGATCGAGGTCGGCGTCGACGTCAGCGACATGGCGCAAGCCATCCGCCAGGTGGCCCCAAGGTCGCGCATCGAGATCGGCTCCGTCAACGGCAGGGTCAGGCTCGCCGGCCGTGTCAAGGACGGCGCCACGCTGGCGGCGATCCTGGAGGTGGCCAAGCAATATGGTCCCGACGACATCATCAATTCCGTCACGGTCGAAGACAGCCAGCAGGTCAATCTCGAAGTGCGCATTCTTGAAGCCAAGCGCAACGCTGGCCGAGATCTCGGCGTATCGATCAGGAGCAC
>NZ_JBSPKX010000241.1:0-428 GCF_053848045.1 Mesorhizobium sp. BHbdii
GGCCAAGAGCGGGCTATCCATCGCCGAGATGAAGCGCGTCAACGAGGAATCGCAGATGTCGCGCGAGGACCTCGACGCCGGCCTCGACGCCATCTGGGGCGCGATGAAGGGCTGCATCGACCGTGGCCTGTCGCAGGACGGCATCATGCCGGGCGGGTTGAAGGTGCGGCGCCGGGCCCGGCAATTGCACGACAAGCTGCAGGAACAGTGGCAGCAGAACCGGCCGAATCCCTTGCTCGCCAATGACTGGCTGTCGATCTACGCCATGGCGGTCAACGAGGAGAATGCTGCCGGCGGCCGCGTCGTCACCGCGCCGACCAACGGGGCGGCCGGCACGCTGCCGGCGGTGCTGCGCTATTGGCTGCATTTCCATCCCGAGGCCGACCAGCCGAGCATACGTGACTTCCTGCTGACGGCGGCGGCCGTCG
>NZ_JBSPKX010000242.1:0-428 GCF_053848045.1 Mesorhizobium sp. BHbdii
GCTTCGTCCACACCGCGCCTGGCCACGGCCGCGAGGATTTTGACGCCTGGATGGACGCTGCGCCTCAGCTGCGCACTCGTGGCATCGACACGGTGATCCCCTTCACGGTCGACGATGCCGGCTTCTTCACCAGGGACGCGCCAGGCTTCGGCCCGGATCGCGAGGGCGGGGCGGCGCGTGTCATCGACGACAATGGCAAGAAGGGCAACGCCAACCAGGTCGTGATCGACGAACTGATCAAGCGCAACGCGCTCTTCGCGCGCGGCCGCCTGAAGCACAGCTACCCGCATTCCTGGCGGTCGAAGAAGCCGGTGATCTTCCGCAATACGCCGCAATGGTTCGTCTACATGGACAAGGACCTCGGCGACGGCACGACGCTGCGCAGCCGCGCTCTGAAGGCCATCGACGACACGCGCTTCGTGCCGGCT
>NZ_JBSPKX010000243.1:0-428 GCF_053848045.1 Mesorhizobium sp. BHbdii
CGTCGCCGCCGCGTTTTCGAGCCTGATCGCCTTCCGCTTCGGTGCCCCTCTTCTGCTGCTCTTTCTCTGCATCGGGCTCGCCACTGGAACCGACGGCCTCGGCATCGAATTCGACAATGCCCGCATCGCCTATTTTGCCGGCTCACTGGCGCTGGCAGTCATCCTGTTCGATTCCGGCTTCGGCACACCGCTTAATGCCTTGCGGCAGGCGGCAGGCCCGGCGCTGTCGCTGGCGACCTTCGGCGTGCTTCTCACCACCGGCCTGTTCGGCGCCGCGGCCTACTATCTGCTCGACCTCAGCTGGCTGGAATCCTTCCTGCTCGGCGCCGCCGTCGCTTCGACCGACGCCGCGGCGGTGTTCTTCCTGCTGCGCGCCGGCGAGATCAATCTGCGTGAGCGCGTGCGCTCGACGCTCGAAGTGGAATCCG
>NZ_JBSPKX010000244.1:0-428 GCF_053848045.1 Mesorhizobium sp. BHbdii
TGGTGATGGCCTGGGCTATGCCCGTACGTTGTCATCTGATGCTGTCTGGCCACCTCGTCCGGTCGCTTTTGCGATGGATTTTTTGCGCGGGCAGGACGACAGTCTGCCCACGTCAAACGGGACCTGATCATGACCGCAGCATTTCTCTCCCATATCGACAGCGAACTTGCCGGGCTCAAATCGGCCGGCCTCTACAAGTCCGAACGGGTGATTTCCTCGATGCAGTCGGCACGGATCGAGGTCGGTGGCGAGAAGGTGCTGAACTTCTGCGCCAACAACTATCTCGGCCTCGCCGATAGCGCCGACCTGCGAAAGGCGGCCTCGCGGGCTCTCGACCGCTACGGCTACGGCATGGCGTCGGTGCGCTTCATCTGCGGCACGCAGGAGGAACCCAAGGAGCTCGAAGCGACGATCTCGTCCTTCCTTGG
>NZ_JBSPKX010000245.1:0-427 GCF_053848045.1 Mesorhizobium sp. BHbdii
TCGCTCATCAAAGCGATTTCAGGCGCTGTCGTGCCCGACGAAGGCGAAATCCGACTTGAAGGCAAAACAGTTGCCTTCAAGTCGCCGATGGAGGCCCGCGAAGCCGGTATCGAAACCGTCTACCAAAATCTCGCTCTGTCGCCGGCACTGTCGATCGCTGACAACATGTTCCTCGGCCGCGAGATCCGCAAACCCGGCTTCCTTGGCCAATGGTTGCGCATGCTCGACCGTCCGGCGATGGAAAAGCGCGCCCGCGACAAGCTCACCGAACTCGGCCTGATGACCATCCAGAACATCGGCCAGGCGGTGGAAACGCTCTCGGGCGGCCAGCGCCAGGGCGTCGCCGTGGCGCGGGCTGCCGCCTTCGGCAGCCGCGTGGTGATCATGGACGATCCGACGGCAGCCCTTGGCGTCAAGGAGAGCCGCC
>NZ_JBSPKX010000246.1:0-427 GCF_053848045.1 Mesorhizobium sp. BHbdii
TCTTTTCTTGATGCCATCGCAGTCTTGCTCGATATGTAATAACATTACCTTTGAAAAGATATTTTCCGCAATGTCAAGACCCACCGACGCAGGCTATGCTGCCCCCGTCGGCAGACGTCGAAGGGAGGACAGGACATGCAGGCAATGCCGATAGCGCATCAAGCCGCGCAACCCGCAGTCGGCCCCATGTCCTCCTTGACCGGTTATCCGGCCGCCATCCTGTGCTGGCTGCTTTCGGCTGGTGTCTATATCGCGGCCAAATGGGTGGCGCCTGAAATGCCGCCCTGGGGCCTCTGCTTTTGGCGGCTGACGCTTGCTTGCGCCATCCTGCTGCCGATTGTGCACCGTCATCACGACGCGATGATCGGGCTTTTGCGAACCCGCGCCTTGGAGGTCGTCGCCGTGGGGGCGATCGGCCTCACGCTAT
>NZ_JBSPKX010000247.1:0-427 GCF_053848045.1 Mesorhizobium sp. BHbdii
GGGCGGGGAGGCAAGCCATTCGGCGGCCTCTCTTGCCCGCCGGAATTCGGCGGAGAAACTCAGCTTGTCGGGCGAAGGCGCGAAATGCGGCGGTTGGCTGAAACGCTCGAATTGCGGCTCGGTGAAGCCGGTTTCCTCATCAGCGCATTTGACGATGCGCACGCGCAGGTCGAACCACGCGGCCTGGCCGGTGACCGGATCGGAGTTCGAATAGCGTTTGCCCTGCGCGTCGGCCGAGGTCTGGTCGCCGATGATATGGTTGAGCAGGAAGCCGCGATTGCTCTCGGCGGCATCGTCCTTGAGGCCCCAGCTGCCGCGCCTTTTGCCGATCGCGTTCCAGGTCCAGACCGTGCTTTCGTTCACCCCGTCGACCAGCTTGATCTGCCCCTTCACCCGGCCATTGATGCTTTCGATCCACACCCAGTCG
>NZ_JBSPKX010000024.1:0-8936 GCF_053848045.1 Mesorhizobium sp. BHbdii
GAGACCGGTGGCCGGCCGGCGAAGCTTTATCGCTTCCGCCACGCAGTGCTCGAAGAGGGAGAGGTTGCGGGGGCAAAATTGCCGCTGGCGCGGGGTTGACTCTTATACTCACATCAAGAATATGCCGCTTATATTCTGGTTGAGGATAATCGGAGCTGTTGATGACCATCGCGCTGCCTTCGGCCGCCTATCTGTACGAGCGCGTGCGCAGGGTGATCCCGCCGATCGAATGGCCGGCTTTCGTAGACGACATCGACGCCATCCTCGCGCTGAAGCGCGAGCGCAACGCCGTCATCCTGGCGCATAACTACCAGACGCCCGAGATCTTTCACTGCGTCGCAGATATCGTCGGCGACAGCCTGGCGCTGGCCCGCAAGGCGATGGACGTGAATGCGGATGTGATCGTGCTGGCCGGCGTCCACTTCATGGCCGAGACGGCGAAACTGCTCAATCCGGACAAGACCGTGCTCATCCCGGATCTCGAGGCGGGATGCTCGCTGGCTGAGTCCATAACGGTCACCGATGTCCGCCTGCTGCGGCAACGATACCCCGGTGTGCCGATCGTCACCTATGTCAACACCTCCGCCGCCGTGAAGGCCGAATCCGACATCTGCTGCACCTCCGGTAACGCCAGGGATGTGGTTGGATCGCTCGGCGCGCCGCGCGTGATCATGCTGCCCGACGAATATCTGGCGAAGAACATCGCCGCCGAGACCGATGTCGAGATCATCGCCTGGAAGGGCCGCTGCGAGGTGCATGAGCGCTTCGATCCCGCCGACATCCGCGAGCTGCGCGAGGCGCATCCTGGTGTCACGGTGCTCGCCCATCCCGAATGCCCGCCCGACGTTGTACTCGAGGCGGACTTCGCCGGCTCGACGGCCGCCATGTCGGACTATGTGGCCCGGCAGAAACCGGCGCGCGTCGTCCTCATGACCGAATGCTCGATGAGCGACAATGTCGCCGTCGAGCATCCGGAAGTGGACTTCATCCGCCCCTGTAATCTGTGCCCACACATGAAGCGCATCACGCTTGCCAACATCCGTGCCGCGCTCGAGGAAAACCGCCACATCGTGACCATCGACCCAGAGGTCGCGGACCGAGCTCGACGGGCAGTCGAGCGCATGCTTCTTATATGAGCCTCGACGTCCACGACATCGGTGGTGCGCCGGTCATTATCGGCGCCGGCCTTGCCGGGCTGATGACGGCGCTTCATCTGGCGCCGGAGCCCGTCGTGCTCCTTTCCGGGGCGCCGCTCGGAACCGCAGGCTGCAGTGCGCTCGCCCAGGGCGGTCTGGCAGCAAGCCTCGGCGGCGACGACGGCCCCGACCTGCATCTGGCCGATACGCTCGCTGCCGGCGACGGACTTTGCGACGAGGCGACAGTGCGGCGCGTGGTCGAGGCCGCACCCGAGGCGATCCATAACCTCGTGCGCTTCGGCGTCGCCTTCGACCGCTACCCAGACGGCGCGCTGCGGCTGGGGCTCGAGGCGGCGCATTCGCGCCGGCGGATCGTCCATGCCGCCGGCGACGCCACGGGTCGCGAGCTGGTCCGCGCGCTCATCGCCGCCGTGCGGCGCGCACCATCGATCACCGTCCTGGAGGAGATAGAGGCGCGCCGGCTGATGGTGGAGGACGGCGCGATCGTCGGCTTGCTGGCGGTCGGAAGCAGGGGCGCGGTCGGCCTGCCCACGTCCCGCGTAGTGCTCGCGACCGGTGGCATCGGCGGCTTGTTCCGCGATACCACGAACCCGCCTGGCTCAATTGGTCACGGGCTGGCGCTCGCGGCTTCAGCCGGGGCAGAACTCGCCGACCTCGAATTCGTGCAGTTCCACCCGACCGCGCTCGACGATCCGCGGCGGCCGATGCCGCTGGTGAGCGAAGCGGTGCGCGGCGAAGGCGCCGTGCTCGTCGACGAGCGAGGAGAGCGATTCCTCGCCGACACGCCTGGCGGCGAGCTCGCGCCACGGGACGTGGTCGCGCGTGCGATTTGGCATCAGCTTGCTGCCGGGCATCGTGTGTTCCTGGACGCCCGGAAATCTCTCGGCCCGAGCTTCGGCAAGCGCTTCCCGGCCATAGCCCAGTTCTGCCGAGAGGCAGGTATGGATCCCGCCAGTGAGCCGATCCCCGTGCGCCCGGCGGCGCATTATCACATGGGCGGCGTGGCGGTGGATAGCGCCGGCCGAAGTTCCCTCGACGGCCTGTGGGCCTGCGGCGAGGTCGCATGCACCGGACTGCATGGCGCCAACCGGCTCGCCAGCAACTCGCTCACGGAAGCGGTGGTAACGGCCGCTTGGGTAGCCGAAAGCGTCGCCGCCGCATCGCCGGGCTGCCCCCGGCGCATCTTTTCCACGCTCGTGTCCCCGCGGCCGGACCCTTCCTGCATTCGCCCGGTCGTCTCCCACGCGCTCGGCATTATCCGGGATGGAGAGACGCTGCGCCAGGCGGTAGCGGCGCTGCTGCAGATCGCCGCTCACAACGCGGCAGCGTCCGATCCGGCCCTGGTCGCGCTGATGATCGCCATCGCGGCCCTGCGGCGCGAGGAGAGCCGTGGTTCGCACTACCGATCCGATTTCCCCGCGCGCAGTTCAGACGCCCGCCCGTCGCGGCTAACGCTCAAGATGGCAATTCAGGCCGCAGTCGCCCTTGGCTGGCGAACCCCGACTAGGGAGCAACTGATATGAAGCCATTCCCGCCCCTCCCCTCGGCCGTGATTGAACCGATCGTGCGCAGTGCCCTTCTCGAAGACCTGGGCAGAAGCGGCGACCTGACGAGCGATGCGGTGATCCCCCGTGATTGCAGGGCCACCTTGGTGCTCAACGCGCGGCAGGCGGGCGTGGTCGCCGGGCTCGATCTGGTGGCGTTCGCATTCCTGCTCGTCGACCCGGCGATCGATATGCACATCAGGCGCCCGGACGGCAGCGATGTCGCGGCGGGCGAGACGATCGCGCGGGTGTGCGGGCCGGCGCGGGGCCTGCTCACGGCCGAGCGCACGGCGCTCAACTTCCTGTGCCGCCTGAGCGGCATTGCAACTGCCACAGCGGGGATCGTCAATGCCGTGCGTGGCCACAAGGCCAGGATCGTGTGCACGCGAAAGACGACACCCGGACTGCGCGCGCTGGAAAAATATGCCGTGCGCGTCGGCGGCGGAGCCAATCACCGCTTCGGACTCGACGATGGAGTGCTCATCAAGGACAACCACATAGCGATCGCCGGCGACATCCGCACGGCGATCGAGCGGGCGCGCGCCGCAGCCGGCCACATGGTGAAGATTGAGGTCGAGGTCGACACGCTGGAACAGCTCGACATCGCGCTCTCATCGAAGGTCGACGCGGTCCTGCTCGACAACATGTCGCTCGAACAACTGAGCCAGGCAGTCGCCATGGTCGGCGGGCGCGCCATCACCGAGGCCTCCGGCCGCGTGACGCCGCAAACGGCTCCGGCGATTGCCGCGACCGGTGTCGACCTCATTTCCGTGGGATGGCTGACACACAGCGCGCCGATACTCGACATCGGCCTGGATGTGCCGATCGACGAGAACATCTGCACGCATTTGAACTGATGGAGAGGAGGAAAGGGATGCGCAAGATCCTCGCCGGCAAGCTGCACGGCATCCGCATCACCGAGGCCAATCTCGACTACCATGGCTCTATCACGCTCGACCCCGCCCATTGCGAGGCGGCCGGCTTCCTGCCGATGGAATTCGTCGAGATCTGGAACAAGAATTCGGGCGCGCGCATCTCGACCTATGTCATCCCAGGCGAGAGCGGATCGCGCTGTTGCATCCTCAATGGCGCCGCGGCCCGCACCTGCCAGCCGGGCGATCCGCTCATCATCTGCAACTCGGTCTATGTGGAGGGAGCCGAACTCACCGCGCTCAAGCCGCGCGTGCTGACCTTCGACAGGGACAATCACATCGCCGAGCGGCTGACCTATTCGGTCGAGCGCAATGCAGACGGGGGCTACAGCTTCTCGATTCTCAATGAGGCCCGCGGCGCCCTCCCCGTCCCGGCGCTGGTGGGCAGATCATGACTGACCCGGCTGGCCGGCAGCCTGCCTTCTTCGTTCGCTCACTCGCGCCACAGCAAAGGGATTCTTGATGATGATGGATGGAATGGACGCCGAACTCATCAAGGAGCGGGCCGTCGAGCCGATTGATGGGACCTTGCCTCGATGGACCCGACAAGCGGCTGAAGCTATCCACGACATGCCGTTCAGCGACCTGCTCTTCCTTGCCCAGACGATCCACCGCCAGAATTTCGATCAAAACCGGGTGCAGCTATCGCGGCTCCTCAGTATAAAGACCGGCGGCTGTCCGGAGGATTGCGGCTATTGCAGCCAGTCGGCGCATTACCCATCGGGGCTCAAGGCGTCGAAGCTGATGGAGGTGGAACGCGTCGTCGCCGAGGCCAGGAAAGCACGGGAGGCGGGCGCGACGCGCTACTGCATGGGCGCCGCCTGGCGCAGCCCCAAGGAGCGCGCCATGGACGCGGTGGTCGCCATGATTAAGGGCGTGAAGGGTCTCGGCATGGAGACCTGCATGACGCTCGGCATGCTCGACCTCGACCAGGCGCAACGGCTCAAAGAGGCCGGCCTCGACTACTACAATCACAACATCGACACCTCAGAGCGCTATTACAGCGAGGTCATCTCCACCCGCACCTTCGCCGACCGCTTGGACACGCTGGCCAATGTCCGCGAAAGCGGCATCAAGGTCTGCTGCGGCGGCATTGTCGGCATGGGCGAGGGAAAGGCCGACCGCATCGACATGCTGGTGACGCTCGCCAACCTGCCGGAGCCGCCGGACAGCGTGCCGATCAACATGCTGATCCCGATTCCGGGCACGCCGCTTGCCGAGGCCGAGCCGATCGATCCGATCGAATTCGTTCGGCTGGTTGCGCTTGCCCGCGTCATGATGCCGAAGTCAGATGTGCGGCTCTCGGCCGGCCGCACGGCAATGAGCGACGAGTTGCAGGCGCTGTGCTTTTTTGCAGGCGCCAACGCCATCTTCGTCGGCGATACGCTGCTCACCGCCGAAAACCCCGAGGAGGACAAGGACAGCGCATTGTTCAGCCGGCTCGGCATCAAGCCGATCGAACGCGAAACACAGTGAGACGGTCCGCCGTGCTTGAGCGCTACGAGACGAGCCTCAGCGGGCTGGCGCGCAGGAACCGGTTGCGGGGCCTGAGCGGGCCTGAAGGCCTTGACTTTGCCTCCAACGACTATCTCGGCTTGCGCGTTCGAAACGGTTGGCCGAAGCGGTCGCGACCGCACTTGCCGCCGGCACGCCCGTCGGAGCGACCGGCTCGCGGCTGCTGCGCGGCAACGACCCCGAACACGAGGCGCTCGAGGCCAGGGCCGCTCACTTCTTCGGCGCCGAGCGCGCGCTCTATTTCGGGAGCGGTTATGTCGCCAGTTTCGCGGTGCTGACGACCTTACCGCAGAAGGGCGACCTGATCGTGCTGGATGAACTCGTCCACGCCAGCGCGCACGAAGGCGCGCGGGCCGGCCGTGCCGAGGTGGCGCAAGCCGCGCATAACGACGCGGATGCCGTGAACGATGCCATCATTGCTTGGCGCGCGAGGGGCGGAACCGGCCGCGCCTGGATCATCGCAGAAAGCCTCTATTCGATGCACGGTGACCGAGCACCGCTCGGAGAGCTGATCGCGGTCGCCGACCGTCACGAGGCATTCCTGTTCGTCGACGAGGCGCACGCCACCGGGGTTTTCGGACGGGACGGGCGTGGTCTCGCGCATGACCTCGAGGGCCGCGACAATGTCGTGGTGCTCCATACCTGCGGTAAGGCGCTCGGCGCCTCCGGCGCGCTTGTGACCGGACCGGCTGTCATCCGCGACTACCTCGTCAACCGTTGCCGGCCTTTCATCTATGCCACGGCCCCCTTGCCGCTGATGGCGGCGGCGGCATCCGAGGCGCTGAATATCCTCCACGACGAACCCGAGCGTCGCGAGCGGCTGGCGGGACTCGTCGCCTTTGCCGGCGAGGCGATCAAGACGCGCTGTGATATCCAGCCGAGTGGCTCACAGATCCTGCCCGTCATCGTCGGCGACAATTTTCGGACCATGGCGATTGCCACGGCACTTCAGGCACGCGGCTTCGACGTGCGCGGCATCCGCCCGCCGACCGTGCCCGAGGGCACGGCCAGGCTCAGGATCTCGCTGACGCTCAATGTCGGCGTGGCCGATATTGCCGACATGATCGACGCGCTGGCCGAACTGAGACGCATCAGATTATGAGCAGGACCTTCATCATCACCGGCACCGACACCGGCATCGGCAAGACAGTGTTTGCGGCCGGACTCGCCGGACTGCTGGGCGCCGCATACTGGAAACCCGTCCAGTCGGGCCTTGACGGCGAAACCGACAGTCAGACGGCCGCGCGCCTCGGTGGACTGCCGCCCGAACGGATCCTGCCGGAAACCTGGCGCCTGACGAAGGCGTTGTCGCCGCATCGTGCCGCCGAACTCGAGGGCGTGGCGATCGACCCAGACAGCCTCGTCCTGCCCGATGTTGAGCGTCCCTTGATCGTGGAGGGCGCCGGCGGCCTGATGGTGCCGCTCACCCGCAAGACGCTGTTCGTCGACGTCTTCGCCCGCTGGCAAGCGCCGGTCGTGCTGTGCGCACGCACCGCGCTCGGCACGATCAACCACACGCTGCTTTCGATCGAGGCGCTACGCTGCCGCGACATCCCCTTGCTCGGCGTCGCCTTCATCGGCGAGGCGATGCCGGACACCGAGTGCACGATCGCGGGGATGGGCCAGGTGCGTGTACTCGGCCGCCTGCCCCTGCTCGAGCCGCTGACGCCGATGACGCTGCGATGGGCCATGACAACCTATTTCAACATGGCGGCGTTCGATAAGGCCCGCGCATGAGCCGCTCCGCTGTCTGGCATCCCTTCACGCAGCATGCCATCGAGTCGGCGCCACCGACGATTGCACGCACCGACGGCGCCTATGTCGAGACGCGCGACGGCAAGCGCATCCTCGACGCCATCTCCTCCTGGTGGGTGGTTACCCATGGCCATCGCCATCCAAAAATCATGGAGGCGATCCGAGCCGCGACCGAGACACTCGACCAGGTGATCTTCGCCGGCCTCACCCACGAGCCGGCGGAGCAATTGGCCTCCGCGCTGGTCGACATGACGCCCGCGGGTCTCGACTGGGTCTTTTATTCCGACAGCGGCTCCACCAGCGTCGAGGTGGCGCTGAAGATGGCGCTCGGCTTTCACCGCAACAACGGTGCGCCGCGCTCGCGCATCGTCGTCATGGAGCACAGCTATCACGGCGACACGATCGGCGCGATGAGCGTTGGCGCGCGCGGCGTCTTCAATGCCGCCTACGAGCCCCTTCTGTTCGAGGTCGACACCATCCCCTTCCCCGCCGCAGGCCACGAGCAAAAAACGCTCGATGCCTTCGAACGGCTGACGCGCGACCGCGGCGTTGCAGCGCTGATCGTCGAGCCGCTAGTGCTCGGCGCCGGAGGCATGCTCATGTATCGCGCCTCGGTTCTCGCCGAACTCAAGCGCATTGCCGAGCGCTCCGGGACGCTTTTGATCGCCGACGAAGTCATGACCGGCTGGGGCCGCACCGGAACCAAGTTCGCCTGCGAGCAGGCAGGAATAGCGCCCGACATATTGTGCACTTCCAAGGGTCTGACCGGCGGTTCGCTGCCGCTTGCGGCCACACTTGCCACCGATGCGATCTTTTATGCCCATTACTCCAAGGATCGGGCCAGGACCTTCTTCCATTCGAGCTCCTATACCGCCAACCCGATCGCTTGCGCGGCGGCGCTCGCGAATATCGGCATCTGGAACGATGAGCCTGCGGCAGAGCGCTTGGCTGCGCTGTCACGCATGCAGGCGGAGAAGGTTGCGCGATTCAACGGGGATCCGCGTTTCGAGAATGTGCGCACGACCGGCACCATCGCCGCGCTCGACATGCGGGTCGGCAATGCAGGCTATCTGGCCGAGGTCGGCCCAAAGCTGCGCGCTTTCTTCCTCGATCGCGGATTGCTGGTGAGACCGCTCGGCAATGTCATCTACGTGCTGCCGCCCTACTGCGTCACATCGAGCGAACTCGACCGGCTCTACGACGCTGTCGACGAGGCGGCCGGGCTTGCGGGCACCGGCAGATGAACCGCACGGCGCGCATTATAGGTCTTGGCCATCACGTGCCGTCGCGCAGGGTCGAAAATGCCGAGATCGAGGCAAGCCTCGGGCTGGAAGCGGGCTGGATCGAGGGACGTACCGGCATCCGCTCGCGTTTCTGGGCAGAACCCGACGACACGCTTTCCGGCCTGGCGACAAAAGCAGGCGACATGGCGCTAAAAGCAGCCCGCATCGAGCGCAAGGAGATCGGCCTGCTCCTGCTCGCCACTTCGACCCCGGACCATCTCCTGCCGGCAAGCGCGCCGCTGGTGGCGCACAGGCTCGGCCTCGAAAATGCCGGCGGGGTCGACCTTGCCGGCGCCTGTGCCGGCTTCATCTACGCCTTGACCTTCGCCGAGGGCTTCGTTCGCCTGCACAACAAGCCGGCCATCGTCATCGCCGCCAACATTTTGAGCCGCCGCATCAACCCCGCCGAGCGGGCAAGCGCGGTGCTCTTTGCCGACGGCGCCGGCGCGGTGGTGCTCGCCCCTTCCGGCGATCCTGGCCACGGAATCCTCGGCTCCTCTCTTGCTTCGGACGGGTCTGCTTATGGACTGATCCAGATTCCGGCGGGTGGCAGCAACCGCCCCTTCTCTGACGAGATCGACATCGCCGAAACCCGTATGACCATCGCGGATGGCCGCGAGGTCTTCGTGAAGGCCGTCGAGATGATGCGCCGCTGTTCGGGGGAGGCCTTGGCGGCGGCCGGCGTTTCGGCGTCAGATGTGGCTCGCTTTGTGCCGCATCAGGCCAATGCCCGCATCTTCAACGCGGTCG
>NZ_JBSPKX010000248.1:0-427 GCF_053848045.1 Mesorhizobium sp. BHbdii
CATCGCCACCACCAGCCAGGCGCGTTCGGGGTTTTCCAGCCCAGGTATGAACGGTCGCAGCGCCAGCACAGCCGGCACATTGCTCATGATGTTGGAGAGCACCGCGGTGAAGCCGGACAGGCGCCAGACATCGTCCAGGCCGAGATTCTTGGCGGAGGCAATGATATCTGGGGTCAGCAGCGTCCTTTCGGCGCCGGCGACCACCACGAACAGACCGGCGAACATGAACAGCAGCGGGCCATCGACCTCACGGTAGATGCGGTCCGGCTTGATGGCGCGGGTGAGCAGGAGAATGGCGCCGCCGATCAACGCGGCCTTGGCAACGGGGACGCCGGCGAAGAAGGCGATGGCCAGGCCGATGCAGACGATCACGGCCTTCAGCACCTGCCCGCGATGCATGCGCCCACGCGAGACATGCGGCGTCAAT
>NZ_JBSPKX010000249.1:0-427 GCF_053848045.1 Mesorhizobium sp. BHbdii
GCTCGCGGCTCGGCCTTTGTCGACGGAAGAGCCGCTCGACACCGCCATCATCTCCGGTGGCGAAATCATTCGCTCCATGGCTGCCGCCCAGGAGATCGTCGCCTGGCTCCAGCGCACGGGTGTACGGCGCACGGCGAGCGTGTGCACAGGCGCCTATCTGCTGGCGGAAGCTGGACTTCTCGATGGCAGGCGCGCCACCACCCACTGGTGGAGCACGCACGATTTTGCACGCCGCTACCCTGCGGTGAAACTCGATGCGGAGCGGATCTTCGTCAGGGATGGCAGCGTGTGGACCTCGGCCGGCATTTCGGCCGGCATCGACCTGGCATTGGCGCTCATCGAGGATGATCTTGGCCCGGCCATGGCGCGACGCGTTGCCCAGCAGCTTGTCGTGCATCAACGCCGCCCCGGCGGCCAGTCGCAATTC
>NZ_JBSPKX010000250.1:0-426 GCF_053848045.1 Mesorhizobium sp. BHbdii
TGATGTCGAAGACCTTGAAGGCCTCGATGGTGCGCAGCACCAGCGCCACCATCAGCGGCCCGGCGAGATAGGGCAGGATGACGAAGCGGAAGCGGTTGAACGGTCCCGCGCCATCGACGAGCGAGGCGGCGGTGATGTCGCGTGGCACCGCCTGCAAAGCGGCGAGCGCGATCAGCGCCACCAGCGGAAAGTTCTTCCAGCAGTCGGCGACGATCAGAGCCGTCAGCGCCGTGCCCGGCTCACCCAGCCAGGAGCGGTAGGCGTCGATGAGACTGAGTTGCGTCAGTGCGGCGTTCAGCGCGCCATATTCGGGATTGTAGATCAGCCGCCATAGCGTCGCGTTGACCACGGTCGGCAATGCCCAGGGCAGGATCATCAAGGCGCGCAGGACGGCGCGACCGTGGAACTGCTGATTGAGGAGCAAGG
>NZ_JBSPKX010000251.1:0-425 GCF_053848045.1 Mesorhizobium sp. BHbdii
GCCGCAGGAAAACCGTGTGACAGTTTTCCGGAACCCGCTTAGAAAGGGAACCGGCGCTTCACTTCCGGAGTTGTCCCAGCTCAATCCAGACCTATCTTGATCCGGTATCCACACCGGATTTTTCCACGAGGGAGTACTACCCATGGCTTTTGAATTGCCCGCTCTGCCCTACGACTATGAGGCCTTGCAGCCTTATATGTCGAAAGAGACGCTGGAGTATCACCACGACAAGCATCACAAGGCCTATGTCGACAATGGCAACAAGCTGGCTGCCGAGGCCGGGATGGGTGATCTGTCTGTCGAAGAGGTGGTCAAGCAGTCGTTCGGCAAGAATGCCGGTCTCTTCAACAATGCCGCGCAGCACTACAATCACATCCATTTCTGGAAGTGGATGAAGAAGGGCGGCGGCGGCAACAAGCTGCCGG
>NZ_JBSPKX010000252.1:0-425 GCF_053848045.1 Mesorhizobium sp. BHbdii
CGATCGTGTCGGGCCCCGCATCACCGAACGCCGTCGCATTGGCGTCGAGCACATAATGGTCGGGCTGAACTTCGGGCGTGACGACGGTCACCAGGGCCAGTCCGGCGATAGCGCCGGCCAGCCCAATGCCGGCGAGCCCCAGCCCCAGCCACCAGAAGCGCTGACGCCGGCGCTGGACGACGTACCGGTCAGCGGTCAGCAGGATCGTGTCGTGCAGCGCCTTGCCGGGGTGCTCGACGCCATAACTGTCGAGCAGGGCGTCGAGCGTGTCGGCCCGTCGCGAAATGGCCTGGCCTGTCTCGCTTGAAGCAAAGGCGGCTGCCGCTTCGCGCTCCGCTTGCGGCCAGCGCCGCAGATTGCCGCCATAGGCTTCGGCCAGCGCCGCGAAACGCCTGGCGTCCATTGCCGGGCCGTCCTCGATATCT
>NZ_JBSPKX010000253.1:0-425 GCF_053848045.1 Mesorhizobium sp. BHbdii
TACGGCCATGCCTGCCTCAGATAGGGCCACATCCAGGAATCGCGTATCCATGGATATTGCGGGAACAGCGAGCCCAGCCCGTAATAGAGCAGCCACAGCTGCAGAAGCAGCGGCGTGCCGCGGATGATGGTGCAGAAGACTTTCGCAGGCGCCGCGACCCAGATCGAACCGGCGGCCTGCGCCAGCCCGACCGGCACGGCGATTAGGAAGCCGAGCGCGCAAGTGACGGCCAGGATCCACAGGGCCCGCCAGATGCCCATCAGGCCCATTTCCCAATATTGCGGCAGCCAGTTCCAGCGCATGAAAAAGGCGGCCGACAGCACCAGCGCCAGCGCGATCAGGATGAGGACGATGCGGTGCGGCTGCAGCCAGAGCGAGGCGCGCGCCGCCGTGTTGATGATGGCCGCTTCGCCCGCCATCAGCGT
>NZ_JBSPKX010000254.1:0-424 GCF_053848045.1 Mesorhizobium sp. BHbdii
GACCCACTCCTTCAGCTTTTGCGTGTTTACCTCGCGGCCGATCCGATCAGCCATCTGTTGGGTAAATTTGCCGATCGAAACAAAGAATTTCACAAGCTCGTTGTTGGGGCCAAACTCGAGATTGCCCAGGGTCACCGCGGTTGATCCCTCATCCGTGCAAGTGCTCTTCCCAGGTTTTGAGACGGCATCCTTGATTTTCGATCGCTGTTTTGCCAGGTCGACCGTGTCCATCGGCTCGCTAGCTTGGGCAAGGGACGAATTGGCGGTCAGTAACCAGCCTGCGGTGGTAGCGTCTGCCTTGGTGACTTCGATAGTGGCGTTCAGGTAGCGCCAGGCGGGTTCGACCGTAAGCACTCGATCCTTCGTGGCAACGGTTAAAGGCTTGCCATCCTTGTCGTGACTATCGATGGTGCGCGGCAAGTCG
>NZ_JBSPKX010000255.1:0-424 GCF_053848045.1 Mesorhizobium sp. BHbdii
CGTGTCATGTATCGAATAGGTGCAACGAGCCAAGACCAACCAAAGCGAGGATGACGCCATGAGATACACCCTTTCCGCCCTTGTCGGCGCCACCGCACTTGCAATCGGCCTGGCCGCCGGTCCGGCGACAGCCGGGGACGCCGGCATCATCGTCTACAACGCCCAGCACGAGAGCCTGGCCAAGGGATGGGCCGAGGGTTTCACCAAGGAGACCGGCATCAAGGTCACGCTGCGCAATGGCGGCGACAGCGATTTCTCCAACCAGATCGTCGCCGAAGGGGCCGCCTCGCCCGCCGACGTGTTCCTGACGGAGAACTCACCGGCCATGGTGCTGGTCGAGAATGCCGGCCTGTTCGCGCCTGTCGATGCCGACACGCTGGCACAGGTGCCGCAGAACTATCAGGCGACCAGCGGCAAATGGGTG
>NZ_JBSPKX010000256.1:0-423 GCF_053848045.1 Mesorhizobium sp. BHbdii
GGGTTGACCCTTTCGGGCCTAACCAGCTCAAAGCAACTGCGCCGACGCCCACAGAACGCCGCAGCCATGGATGACGAACACCGCCAGCAGCGCCCCGGCGATGGCGAAGCGGTCGGCGGTTCGGATCGGCTTCAGTTCGTAGCGCGGCTTCACCCCGCTGCCCATCGTCAGCAGGCTGAGGATTGAAAAGACCGCTCCCGTCGCCAGCAGAAAGCCGGAGGAGAAGCCGGCCTCCCAGCCCACCGCCAGGAAAGCCGAGAGCAGGAAGAACGAGGCCAGCGCCAGCGCGACCGGACCCGGACAGATCTGGCGCAGCACCTGGCCGCCGTCGAATTTCCACACCGGCACCAGATTGGCGATGTTGAACAGGGCCGCGCAGCCCGCCAGCGCCGCCAGCAGCGCGGCCGCGGCCTTGTGCCCCTC
>NZ_JBSPKX010000257.1:0-423 GCF_053848045.1 Mesorhizobium sp. BHbdii
TGGGCTACAGCCGCCAGCTTCGCATCTACAGCCATTTCAATGATCAACAGCACGTGGTCCGTGATCGGATCGTCGGACAAATGACCCGCCATCCAATGGTAGAGAAAATCACTGCCTCGCTTGCTCATTCCTCTCTGAAGTCCTGCAATGAAGCATGGCGTAGGTCTTCCTCGCCGCGCAGATGCTTCACGCGGCCGATGATGCCGGGCTTCACCCATTGCGTCGCCGGCCGCGTCACCCCGTTCGGCGCCGGCCGGGCGTGCTCCTGGACCCGCTTCCATAACCGCTCGCGGATGGCGCGGCTGGAATTGATGAAGGCCGAGCCGACATAGCGGCCCGTGGCCCGGTCGGCCATCAGGGCGAAGGCCGGCTTGTCCGCCTCGCGCTCGACGCCGAGCAATTTGTATTCGTCGACCGTGTAGC
>NZ_JBSPKX010000025.1:0-7574 GCF_053848045.1 Mesorhizobium sp. BHbdii
TTCCATAACGCATTGCTTCCATGATGGTGGTTGTTTGCCGCTCGGCTGGGATTGAGGGCATCAAGCTTCTCGCATCGGTGCCGGCCGGGTGCTGGCCGAAAACTGTCCTCGCTTCTCGTTCCATTTGAGCGATGTTGCTGTAGTCTTAGCTCGGCAATCGTTTAGATACCCCGCCAAGCGGGCCGACCGGGGCCTGATCAGTTCTCACCGATCAGTTTTCCGGGGCGTCACGCAATGTCCGGGAAAACGAGCGAATTGCCTCCGCCTATGCTCACTTCGAGTATATCCGACATGTTGTTTTCAGCGTGATCGGAGTCAACCCCTGGCACAACGGGTAGTCTGGACTTGCGACAATCCATACCAAGCGAAGCAGCGCACCGGATCGAGAGTCAATCTCCTCTATCCGAGTCCAGCGTCTTGCCGTCCCAGCTTTCCTACCCCTAGCGCGTCACACCGCTCGGCGGATCGGATCGACGAATTGGAGTCCGGCAAAGTCCTTTTCGTTGTCTGTCACCACCACGCACTCGTTCGCGCCGGCGACAGCGGCTATGATCATGTCGAGCCCGCTACGTGGCTGGCCGGCCGCTTTCCCTTTCGCCATTAGCTGCGCCCAGATCAGCGCCGCCTTGTCGTCGAACGATAGGATACGGTTCGCAAACAGCGCCTGCGGCCCTTCAGACCCCGAGAACCACTTGTCGAGCGCGTCGCGGTTTTTGCCTCGTGGCTTCTCCAAAATACCGCGGCGGATCTCCGCAAGCGTCAGCGACGCGATGAACAGATCCTCGTCGCGCTGTGACGACATCCATGCCACGAGCGATTCCGATGGCTGCGGTTTGACAACATTACTGATGATGTTGGTGTCGAGGAGGTAGCGCGTCACAGGTCGACTTTGCGCCCCTCTTCATGGGGCCGGGAAAAATCGAGGTCCGCGCCCACCAGCGGCGAACGCCGCAAGGCGGCGAGGATTCGGCCAGGCTTGGGTGGCTCGCCAGCGATCGACCTGCTCACGGTCGCGCGAAGCTCTGACGCTTCGGGGGTATCCTCCGACAGGCGCCGGGCAAGGGATCGTATCAGATCGCGATCAGCGTCCCGACCGAGTACTTCGAAGCGCGCTAAGCCGCGCTGGGCAAGGCGGGAGCGGTAATGTTGGATGGCACGCTTCTGTGAATTTCCCATGGTGGCCTCCATCTGTTTCCAGTAATATAGCCAGGAACAAGGCTTGCACAAGGTAGGGGCGGTCCGTGCGGGCGCAACTCGGGGGGGCAGCAATGAGACGGAGGTGCTCGCTCACGTCGATCGACGCATTCCATCAAGGCGAAAAATTGCACCAAGACCTGTGCGGATGGCGTGGTTCGTCGGTTGTCAGCTACCGTCGGCATGTTTTCCGAGCGCCGGGCGAACACCTCCACTCTGTCAAACAGCAGCGCACTATCCACCCTGGAATCTGGCGCCCCCGATTGCACTTTGAGAAGAGCACGCTGGACCTCTGGAAGGGCCGTTCAACCCTGACGAGCCAATAGCCGCCTATCGAAAGCCCGCCGCCTGGAGTTCGAAGAGTTCGGCGTAGCGACCGGACTGCGCCAAAAGTTCCTCATGTGTACCCTGCGCCTCAACTTTCCCGTCGGCCAGCACCAGAACGCGATCGGCCATCCGCACGCTGGAAAAGCGATGAGAAATTAGAACCGATGTTTTGCCCTTGCTCCGCTCCTTGAAACGCCGGAACACCTCGTATTCCGAACGAGCGTCGAGTGCTGCCGTCGGTTCGTCCAGGATCAATAGCTCAGCATTTCGCATGTAGGCTCGAGCAATGGCAATCTTCTGCCATTCGCCACCTGACAGCTCCACACCACCCTTAAACCCGTTGCCGAGCATCTGGTCATATCCTTCAGGCAGCCTGCCGATGACCTTCGAGGCTTGGCTGCATTCGGCGGCGCGTTCTATGCGATCTCCATCCTTGCGCGCCGTGATGCGGCCAACCGCGATGTTGTCGTTAGCGGTCATGGCGTAGCGAACGAAATCCTGGAAGATCACGCCAATCGAGTTGCGTAGTTCATCCAGATCGTACTCGCGCAAATCCTTGCCATCGAGAAGGATCCGGCCCTCCTCGGGATCGTAGAGGCGTGTCAGCAGCTTAACCAGCGTGGTCTTCCCAGCGCCGCTCTCCCCGACGACCGCCACCACCTCTCCGGCCAGCAGCGCGAAGTTGAGACCACGCACCGCCCACCGCTCCGTTCCCGGATATCTGAATCCCACATCTTCGAAGACGAAGCCTTCTCGGATTGGAGAAGGGACGGGCAGCGGATTTTCGGGCGTCAGGATTTCAGGCTCTCGTTCAAAGAAGGAGAACAGGTACTTGAGGTACTCCACCTCAGTGGCGAATATACCAGCGAAACGGAACAGCACCGTTTCCAGCTCATTGCTCAGTTGCAGGAACGCACCGGCGAGGAACGTAAGGTCACCAACGGTGAAGTCCCCCTGCAGCGTACGCCACACGATGTAAGCGTAAGCGCCGTAATAGGCCATCGTGGCGAGGGCGGTGAAGACACCACTCCAGATTTCATTCCGTAACTCCAGCTTGCGCATTGCGGTGTAGAATTGCCGTGCAAGCGCGACATAGCGACTGATGAGAAAACGGCTCAACCCGAAAATCTTGACCTCTTTGGCCGCTTCCACGCTGGTTGCCGTAAAGCACAAATAGTCGTGTTCGCGCCGCTCCTGAATGCGGCTCCAATCGAGCGAGTATCTCCTCTCATTGAAATAGAACTCGCCAACAAACGCCGGCACCACTGCGATCAACAGAAGAACCATCAGCCAAGGCGCAATGATGAGAAGGGCCGCGGCGAAAGCAATCACTTTTACAATGCTCGCCGCGTGTGAAAAAAGGCCAGACAGCGCCATGGTGTCGGTTGTCTGCTCGCGCGCAGCTTCGAGATGGGCCTGAAATTCGGCGTCCTCGAAATCCTTCAGATCCAGCGTCGCGGCACGCTCCATGAGAAGGGCGGTTAATGCAACGGTAATCCGCTCGCCAAGTGTACCTTCAACGAGAGATCGGACGCGGCTCAACACATCGGTGATCACAGCCAGCCCGAACCCGGCCGCAATCAACAGTGCAAGCGGATGCAACCTCTCCCCATAAAGCGCGTCGGAAAGGACGGGCGCCCCGTATGGGATTTGGTGACTGACGTCGTCAATGATCAGCTTGCCTACATAAAGTATGCTGACGGGAAGCAGTGCATCGGCAAGCCTCAGCAACAATGAGGACAAGGTTAGATATCGGCTTGTGCGCCAAGCCATCGCAACATACAGGGCTATGACGCGAAACGTGCCGAGGCGCCTCTCCGTGGAGCGCACCCCCGGTGGCGAGGACGGATCGTGGCCAGGAGCAGTTGGTTGAGGATTGCCGCAATTCTGGCTCGTCATGCTAAGATCTCGCGTCTCTGATCCGAAGGATTAATGGACTGCTTCTTGCCTGCAGGTCGGTCATTCTGATTTCCATCGGGTATCCCAACCGAACTCCACCGCGGTCGGGCGAGCTGAGTTGGGATGTTTTCTCCTGAGCCGATGCAGGCTGGTTTGCCAATTTACCGCGCAAATGTCGTGCCAAGTGAAAGCACCTAAGCCTGGCGTACGAGGTGGCTGGATGAGCGGCCTGGCTTTTGCATGCAATGCCTTGACCTCCCGAACGCCTTGGTGCGGTGATGGGTCCGGGCGCGGCCAAATGCACCGCTCCTACAGCACGACCTCGAATCTGCAAGAACGCCAATTTCGTTCAGGGGTGAGGTACTCGGCATTCCATTGTCTTCGATGATTTTTTCAAAATACCGCGGCAGATATCCGGAAGCGTCAGCCACGCGACGAACAGATCCAGCCGCGCTGCGACGATCCATTGCATGAGCGATTCTGATGACTGCGCTCTGACGACAATTCGGATAAGGGTTGGTTGAAGCAGGTAACGTGTCCAGGTCGACCCTGCGCCCTCTTCGTGGGGCCGCGAAAAATCAAGATCGGTCCCACCAGCGGCGCCCGCTGGTATGCGGACAATCCCGCCAGCCTTGATACCAGCGATCGACTTGCTCACGGTCGCGCGAAGCTCTGAATCGGGGATGTCCTCCGACTGCCGACGGGCGGCCGATCGGATCAGATCGCGATCACCGTCGCGACCGAGAACTTCGAAGCGCGCTACGCCGCGTAGGCCAAGGCGGGATCACTAACATGGCGCTTACTCTCTGTAATGACTTCTGGTTTATTACCCCCAACATAGCCAGAAAGCAGATTCCGGCAGGGGCGGTTAATCCAGGCGTGCTGACCCGCGAAGCGACGCCAAACAATTCCACGCTGGCGAGAGCGTACAAGGTGCTGCAGCGCTTCAGGTTCGAGCGGGAGAGGCGGCTCAGTAACATTAAGTCAGAACCACTCGATCGCGATCCTATCGTACAGCAATGACCCATGGTCGAGACTTTGGAACTTCTAGGGATGCGGTCGAACGGGTGAACAGTGAGCGGGATCACGGGGAGGCGTGGTTTCGTCAAGCACGGCTTGAAGACGCCCGCGGTATCGCCGCCCGGCACCCTTGCCGACGCTTTCACCAGACCGCCCTTGACCGATGGCCGAGCCGATCCCTCTGGAGACGGAGCGCGGCGACCGAACCCGAAGCGTGTGGCCGGGCAGAGCCGGCGCCCGGCTCCAAACGTAGCGCGAGGGCTGCGGGTCGACATGCCGGCCGGAATCCCGCAACGACAAGGTGGGCTCGCTCCGGAACTCCAGATGGCCAGGACGAGCGCATGCATGGCCATAGGCCGGTACTGCCCATGACCCGTGCCGGTATCCGCGCTCCACGAAGAGCAGGCGCGTCTACTACGCCACAGGTCATGGGCATCCCGGCCCGACCCCACACGGCGGCCAACCGCGTCATCGCTGATCTCGTCACTCGCCAGAGCATGTTGCGTCCGATCGAATCGACGGGTTCTCCCACACGAGTATGAACAGCGGCTATTCGCGCCACCGTCGCATCTACACGAAAAGTTATCCGACATGCCGGTCAGTTCTCGGCGTAGTGGAACCGCAGGAGCTCCTCAAATGGCCGCGGATCTCGCATGCTGTTCGGTTGACGCAGTGCTAAGGCACGCAGCGAGACAGGTCTGCGGCTTTGCCCATCAGCGCCTCGAGCGGACCTCGGCCGAACGCGCGCCTCCATAACATTGCGAACGCACCGGTTGCGAGCACGAAGCCTCCCAGCACGTAGAGTGGCGATCCTGGCACTTCCGTTATTCCAAGCACCCAAATTCCCCATAGGTGCAGGACATAAGCAGTCAAGGACATAGAACCGACAGCGACGATTGGACCGGTCAGGACGCGAAGACGCGTGTCGGAAACGACCAGGCTGATCGCCAGAACCAGGAGGGCAACGCCGGTGTTTCCCAGGATCGAGAAGGTGGTCTCAGTGTGAGGTGAGGCCACCCACAACCAAACGGGCCCGGCCTCGAACGAGCGGAACCACTCTCCCGCATTCGACCACCAGAGATCGCCTATGTCCCCACCCTGCTCGGTGATCGCCTCTGCTACCCCAGGCACATAGTGCAAGGCGAGCGCAGACCCTCCATATCCAAGGACGGCGAGCGCTATTCCAGCGGTCGCCAACCACCGGCGGGTGGTTACCTTCGTCAGATTCAGACGTGCGACTGCCATGCCTGCGATGATGAATGGTATCCATGTGATGGCAGGGTACATCCCGCTGAGCAACAGGGTGACGAAAGGGTCAAAGGCCATCTCCTCATCCATCATCTGGTTGATCAGGAATGCTAGCTGAGGAAGCACAAATGCCGTGGAAAGCGCTATGGCTGCAAGGGTGACCGCATCCAGCCGGCAGAGTGGAAGAACCAGCAAAAAGCACAGCCCGTAATAGGCGAGGATCACCTCGACCGGCGTTCCGGTGGCCTTCAGCAGCAGACCTAAAATTAGCAGGATAAGTGCGCGTATCACGATTTTGGTGGCAGCTTGGCGGCCTGCTTGTCCTGTCTTGGGGATTCTTCCAGTGATAAGGACAAGGGAGAACCCTGCCAAGAAAGCAAAGAGCGCAGAAGAGCGACCATGAGCGAGTTCTAGAACGAAGCCGCTGACCCCCCCTTCGCTTGGATGGGGTGCGACATGTGCCGCGTACATGCCGAACACAGCCAATCCGCGCGCCAGGTCAACGCCGACAAGTCGGTTCGCCGGCGAGCAACGGCCCGAGTCGGCACCTCCTGCCACAGGGGCGCTAGCCACCAAGGCTGAGTTGAGTCGAAAAAAGGTCATGGCGTCCCCGAATGCGTTGGTATGCGCTGCCGGGCGGATAATCCGACGCGCGGTAAGCTCGTGTCCGCAAGAACCATGGAGAAGCGGTGAAGGAACAGGCCACCCTTGGCGAGGGAAGGTCGCGCTATCACGTCGACATGACTGCGGGTTTGGCGAGCGGGTTGGGATGATTTCTCCTGATTTCCGAGGCGGAGCCCCGGTCGTCGATAGGCACGCAAATGCCGTGCCAAAGGAAAGGCCGCTTGCAGCAACGGCTATGACCTTGAAGGCGTTGTCCGATAGCCGACAATGTCGGACATGCGACGACCTGAACGACTGACATCACGAAGTCAGGGGCGGCCGCTTTTTCGGCGAGTGATAGACAACGACCAGTTCAAGTAGCTGGCGAGCGAGCGCGGGAAGGCTATGGACTTTGCTCGACAGAGCTTCGGGTACGGCTCTGGCGTCGTGAATTGACGGGCTTAGAATAGAAGCGCCGAAAACGTGTTCGTGGTTTCCGTTCGGTGTGACCGGCCTCGTGTTGTGCCAGCAATCGAATACGGCCGATGAATAGCGGTTCTGTCTGGCTTCTGATGACCCGCCGCTCCGCGACAAATGGCAAGCTCGGTCTCCAAAAACCCGGCTTGTTGCGGCGAGCCTGCAGGCAAGAGCGATTTGGCTCTGCGCCTGCCGGCGCCGGACTCCTTGGATAGAAAAACGCTGTTCTATAGGGCTGCCGTGCGTCGGTGCTTCGCAGATTTGCAACTGGCGCGAGTCGGCCCTTGGCCAGTCGTCCCTTTTGGCGGCGGTATTCTCAACCTGGCAATAACCTGTGCTGGCCGCATTCGCCGACGAGGCCGAGCTGCGGATCGCGGAATGCGGGCCAGCCTGGAATGGAATCGAGCATACCAACCGCGCGATGTCGATTGCGGTACAGCGGTGTTTTCGGCGGCATTCTATGCCGCGTCCGCGCCGGACGAACTGATCGCCAATTGCCGATCGGTGCTCGAGCCGATCGATGTGGAGATCATACTCTACGACCAGGTGCGAAGACTATTCGGCGACCGCAAGGACCGTGAGGCTTGCCCGCAGAAAGGGCGATGGGGGTCTGGGTTGTATGCCCTCGCGCCAGGATGAATTGCGATCCTGTCGCTGAGCCCGTTCTCCTCCAGTTCCGAGGCCACCCCAATATGTTATCGCCAACCGGTGCGGCATCACGCGATTGCGTGAGGCTAGCTGATCAGCCCCAGGCGAAAAGCTTTCGCGACAGCATGCACGTTGTTTGTCACGCCGAGCCTCTCGCG
>NZ_JBSPKX010000258.1:0-422 GCF_053848045.1 Mesorhizobium sp. BHbdii
GCGCGTCCGTGGGACGAGGCTCAGGCAAGGGAATATCGGCTGGTGAAGTCTGCTGCGCCGGCGTTTCCTGTGGCGTCTGCTTTGGCGGCTGCTTGCCCCGCGCTCTCACGCGCTGTTTGACCCTCGGCCTCGGCGGCTGGTCCAGACGCTGCGTCAACGGCTGATCCATCCGAGGGGACAGCGGCTGGTGATGCCTGTGACGATGTCTGGCGTCGGCCGGCGCTGCCAGCAGGACCGCGGCCGCCAGAGGCAGCGCCAAGGTGCAAAGTCGGGAAAAGCTCAGCGTTGCCATCGCTCCGAAACGGCGCCGGCATGCCGAAGTTGCCTGGACGGACGCTTTCCCCCGATCACAAGCGGTTACCGCGGCGTTACGCGCCGATGGCTTCGAGGCCTTCCTCCAGCCAGTCGGCGAGCAGCGGCAT
>NZ_JBSPKX010000259.1:0-422 GCF_053848045.1 Mesorhizobium sp. BHbdii
GGGGTCGCCGGGACCGGCGCCGGCCAGCCAGACATGGCCCGGCTCCAGCGGGCGCGGCTTGAAGTTCAGCCGGGCGAGCGCCTGTTCGAGCGCGGCGTTGCCGCCGTTGTTTTTGCTGTTGCCGCTCACAATCCGTCCCGTCCGCGAAAACGCCGCTGATAGTGGGCGTCGTACAAAGAACTTTCGCCAAAACCTTCCGCCGCCAGCGAGCGGCCGACGAAGATGATCGCGGTGCGCTCCATCGGATCGGCGGCCAGCTGCGCCTCGATCGTTTCCAGCGTACCGGTCAGCACCCGCTCATCCGGCCAGGAGGCGCGGAAGACGATCGCCACCGGACAATCGCCGCCATAATGCGGCGTCAATTCGGCGACGACGCGGTCGATGGCGTGGATGGCAAGATGAATGGCGAGCGTGGCGCCGGT
>NZ_JBSPKX010000260.1:0-422 GCF_053848045.1 Mesorhizobium sp. BHbdii
CAGGACGGCACCATGTCGGCGGCCTTGTAATGCGCGAATTCGGGCTCGATCGGCTTCATCAGCTCGGCGACCGAAGGCTGCGGTCCGCCATTGCGGAAACGGATGAAGATGAAGCCCATCCAGACTTCCAGGTCGAGCTGCATCAGGCCGAACTCGGTCTTGTCGAGATCGGGGAAGGAGCGCGGACGCGCGGCGCCGCGCAGCGTGCCGTCGAGATTGTAGACCCAGCCGTGGAACGGGCACACCAGCGCGTTCTTGCAATTGCCCTGGCTGTCGGCGACGACACGGCTGCCGCGGTGGCGGCACATATTGTTGAAGCCGCGCACGCCGCCGTCCTTGCCGCGCACGATCAGAGCGCGCTCGCCGACCAAATCCATGGTCAGATAATCGCCGGCGTTCGGGATGTCGCAGACATGGCCGAC
>NZ_JBSPKX010000261.1:0-421 GCF_053848045.1 Mesorhizobium sp. BHbdii
TGGCGCGCTGGTTGCGCACATAGACATCCACGGCATCGGTATCGCCGACGGTGATCGAGATCAGCTTGGGCGGAAAACCCTCGGCCTTGGCAATCGCCGCATCCTCGCGCACGGCGGCGATGATGCGCTGGGCAACCGGGCCGCCCTTGAGATAGCGGCTGTCGTCGGACAGGGACATGAATGGGACTCTTTTCTTGCGTTGGCGCCGACATAGCAAAAGACCGCCGAAAATGGCAGCATGAAAGCGAAGCACCATGCCTTCGGCGCGACGCAACGACGCGGGCTTTGTCGCAGGCACGGGACGCCGATCAAAAAAGAAGGGCAGCGCGGTTTCCCGTGCTGCCCTTCCTGACCGACCGCATCCCCATACGGCCCGTCCCCCGTTATTCCTTCCAGGAAATGATGTGCTTCCTGATAAAGT
>NZ_JBSPKX010000262.1:0-421 GCF_053848045.1 Mesorhizobium sp. BHbdii
CATGATCGAGGTGTCGGTCGAGACAGGCAGATGCGGCCCATGCTGCTCGATCGCGGCCACTGGCAGAATGGCGATCGTCGCCTCCGGATCGATCGAGGCGTATTCGGTTGTCCGGTAGTCGCCCCACCAGACGCGTCTTCTTGCAGCGGTCATGTCATGCCTCTTCGATGAACGGTGAGACCTAGCGCGGGACAGGCCTGCTGTCGATCACCCGGCCGCGATGACCTCTACCTCGACCTTGAATTCGGGGCGGGCAAAGCCGGAAACGATCATCAGCGTCGAGGCCGGCGCCGGGCTCGAAAACAGCCGGTCACGGACATCCATATAGGGCCGCAAATGGGCGCGGTCGGTGACATAGGCGTTGATGCGCACGATGTCCCCGAGCCCCAGCCCGGCCTCGCCGAGGATCGCCTCGATGTTG
>NZ_JBSPKX010000263.1:0-421 GCF_053848045.1 Mesorhizobium sp. BHbdii
CGATTTCCAGAAGGGTGAGGAGGTCGACGAAGAGGCGCTGAAGGCGCTGGTGCGGGCTGCCGTGGCGCTGAACAAGTCGAAGGCCAAACGCTAGGCGCCGCCATACTGCCACCCCAAGACCATCCATGTTTACGATCTGGGAAGCTTGACGGTGCTAGATGCGCCGGGATGACAGCTGGCCGCCTCGGCCGGCCCCGGATGGATTTGCCCGGATGGACTCGCCATGAACAGCCCGATGCGCATGCCGTGGGTGGACACGGCCAAAGGCCTCTCGATCATCCTCGTGGTGATGATGTACGCGGCGTACAACACCGGCGAGTACACGGGCGGCGTCGGCTTCCTGCACTATGTCATCGGCTTCGCGACGCCGTTCCGCATGCCGGAATTCTTCCTGATCTCCGGCCTGTTCCTGTCGCAGGTG
>NZ_JBSPKX010000264.1:0-421 GCF_053848045.1 Mesorhizobium sp. BHbdii
CTGAGATTATGTTGCTGGAACAACGCCTGCAGCTCCGGCGAGTTGCCAAGTGCGGTGTCGCCCTGTTGAGACCCCCATGCATAGGCATAGTCGAAGGCAGGCGATGGCGCCACCTTGGCCCAGTGGTCCAGCATGGTCTGTTCCTGGGCAGCGGTGGGGAGGACATACTGGCCGCCCGTGTCAGTGGTGTAGTTGCCGCCGCCGAACGTCTGATAAACCGGAACGACCTGGCTGAGCGGGATGCCCGAGGGGACCGCCGCGGCCACGGTCCTGTCGATCATGTTGTAGTCGACCGTGCTTGTGCCGGTGCGTACCGGGGAGGGATCCAGGCCGGAATAGTCGATATGCGGGTTGGCGGGGGTGTAAGGGTTTTAAAAGTCGGGGTTTTCCGAAGTCCCCATGTTCATCATGGTGATGAAGG
>NZ_JBSPKX010000265.1:0-420 GCF_053848045.1 Mesorhizobium sp. BHbdii
ACGATCACGGCCGCCGGCACCATCGCCCCGATTCCGTCGTTGTTACGAGTTCTGTCTACAAGCACCATCACCGCCGTCCCGTGGTGATCGAAAACAACGGTTATTGATCGACCCGAAGGCTCGGCTCTTTGCAGCCGGGCCTTCTGGAAGAAACCTGAAATGTCACTGACGATCTGGCTTGCCGACACAAGGCATCAACTGCGGGCAGCCGTGTGATGCCATTCAACCCCTCCGAAAAAAGTCGCGCAGTCTCGCCTCTTAGGCTGGAATGCCGGCTATGCCGCCTGCAGACATTTAGGGTTCGCCCGTCACGCGGGCGCGGCGGGCGAACCCTATCAGCGCAGGAAGGGACGTAGCTGCGCCAATCTGCCAAATACTCTGGGATGGTCAGCCAAAGGCTATTCCAATCGCCATGAAGGT
>NZ_JBSPKX010000266.1:0-419 GCF_053848045.1 Mesorhizobium sp. BHbdii
TAATCGAGCGCCGACAGGATTTTTGCCGCAGCCGTTCGCGCAGCTTCAGCCGTTTCAAATTTGACGCCGGCCGGCAGGGTCGATGTGTGGAGAATGCCGTTGCGGTGGACATTCTCGGCCGGGTCGTAGGCAGCCACGGCGCCATCCAGGCCGCGCGCTGCAATCACCGAGATCTCGCGCTCGAAGGGCACGAAGCTTTCCAGGATCAGCGGCACATTGCCCATCGCCTCGCAGGTGCCGGCGAAGCCGCCCGCTTCCATGTTGCGGAAGACGCGCTGGCCCTTGCCGTCATAGCCCATGCGCCGCGTCTTCAATATGCCGCTGCCGCCGAACGCTTTCAGCGCGGCCGTCAGCTCGCTGTCGGTGTCGACCGGACGAAAATCGGCGGTGGCGATGCCGATGCCGTTGAGGAATGTCTT
>NZ_JBSPKX010000267.1:0-419 GCF_053848045.1 Mesorhizobium sp. BHbdii
GGCCCGATCAGCTGGATCAGATTTGTGATGTAATACGGCCCGATGTCGAGCACCGGTCCGGCGCCCGGCTGGAAGAAGAAATCCGGATTGGGATGCCAATGCTCCATGCCGTGCCCCATGACATGGCAGGTGCCGCTGGTGATCTTGCCGAGTTTCCCCTCGTCGATCAGGTCACGCACCAGCTGGTGCGCGCCGCCGAGGAAGGTGTCGGGCGCCGAGCCGATGCGCAACCCGTTCTTTGCAGCCCGAGCCTTGAGGTCCTGGCCCTCTTCGAGCGAGAGGACGAAGGGCTTTTCCGAATAGACGTGCTTGCCCGCGTCGAGCACCCGTTTCGATACCTCGTAATGCACCGCCGGTATCGTCAGATTGACGATGATGTCGATGTCGTCGGCCTGGAGCAGGTCCTCGACGGTCTCGGC
>NZ_JBSPKX010000026.1:0-2500 GCF_053848045.1 Mesorhizobium sp. BHbdii
TGGTTGCGGGGACAGGATTTGAACCTGTGACCTTCAGGTTATGAGCCTGACGAGCTACCGGGCTGCTCCACCCCGCGTCAACTAGACGGCGAATGCCGGCCGGGCAGCCCGGACTTTTTGTTTTGTCCGTCCTCGAGGCCTTCGGCCTTTTGCGGGCGGACGGGGCGCTGCTCCACCCCGCGTCAACTTCAGAAGTAAGTCTTGGCCTACTGGATTCAAGCTTGCGCCAACTGAAAGGGCCGCTTGCGCGGCCCGAGCTCCCGATTGGCGGGCCTGTTTTGTAAGGAGAAAGATTTGGATTCTTGCGACGTGCGTTTTGCAGACCTGGCAGCGACCTACTCTCCCGCGTCTTGAGACGAAGTACCATCAGCGCTGGAGCGTTTCACGGCCGAGTTCGGAATGGGATCGGGTGCAGCCGCTCCGCCATAACCACCAGGTCGGCAAAGCGCACGTTGCTCGAGAAGCTGTTTTTTCGTGCCTGGCGTCGCGGTTTTCGGACGCAGTCCGCAAGCGCGACCGCGCGTCCGAGCCTTTGCGAGGCCCTGCCCGGAGGCGTCGGCGAAGCCGACTGCCGCGAGGGCAAACAACCATCAGGCGACAATCCTTTGGATTGCGCCGCCGACAATCCTTTGGATTGCGCTGGTGATGGGCATAAGTAATGAGAACGATCAAGCCGATCGAACTATTAGTACCGGTAAGCTTCAAGCGTTGCCGCTCTTCCACACCCGGCCTATCAACGTGGTCGTCTTCCACGGTTCTCAGGGAATACTCGTTTTAAGGTGGGTTTCCCGCTTAGATGCCTTCAGCGGTTATCCCGTCCGGATATAGCTACCCTGCTATGCGGCTGGCGCCACAACAGGTCCACCAGAGATCCGTCCATCCCGGTCCTCTCGTACTAGGGACAGATCCTTTCAATATTCCTACACCCACGGCAGATAGGGACCGAACTGTCTCACGACGTTCTGAACCCAACTCACGTACCGCTTTAAATGGCGAACAGCCATACCCTTGGGACCTGCTCCAGCCCCAGGATGCGATGAGTCGACATCGAGGTGCCAAACAACCCCGTCGATATGGACTCTTGGGGGTCATCAGCCTGTTATCCCCGGCGTACCTTTTATCCGTTGAGCGATGGCCCTTCCACGCGGGACCACCGGATCACTATGACCGACTTTCGTCTCTGCTCGACTTGTCAGTCTCGCAGTCAGGCAGGCTTATGCCATTGCACTCAGCGAACGATTTCCGACCGTTCTGAGCCCACCATCGCGCGCCTCCGTTACTCTTTAGGAGGCGACCGCCCCAGTCAAACTACCCACCATACATTGTCCCGGACCCGGATAACGGGCCGCGGTTAGACATCCATAGTGATAAGGGTGGTATTTCAAGGGTGGCTCCACCTGAGCTGGCGCCCAGGTTTCAAAGCCTACCACCTATCCTACACATGCCACTACGAATGCCAATGTAAAGCTATAGTAAAGGTGCACGGGGTCTTTCCGTCTAACCGCAGGAACCCCGCATCTTCACGGGGAATTCAATTTCACTGAGTCTATGCTGGAGACAGCGGGGAAGTCGTTACGCCATTCGTGCAGGTCGGAACTTACCCGACAAGGAATTTCGCTACCTTAGGACCGTTATAGTTACGGCCGCCGTTTACTGGGGCTTCGATTCAGAGCTTGCACCCCTCCTCTTAACCTTCCAGCACCGGGCAGGCGTCAGACCCTATACGTCGTCTTGCGACTTCGCAGAGCCCTGTGTTTTTGATAAACAGTCGCTACCCCCTGGTCTGTGCCACCCTCCTCCACTTGCGTGGAAAAGGGTCACGCTTCTTCCGAAGTTACGCGTGCAATTTGCCGAGTTCCTTCAGCATAGTTCTCTCAAGCGCCTTGGTATACTCTACCAGTCCACCAGTGTCGGTTTCGGGTACGGTCTATAAGGAGGAGCTATTTCCTGGAACCACGCAGCAGCCCTTTCAATCCGATAAGATTGGACTACCTCAATGATCCGTCACTTCCTCCAGGCCCACGAATATTAACGTGGTTCCCATCGTCTACGCATTTCTGCCTCGACTTAGGGGCCGGCTAACCCTGCTCAGATTAGCTTTAAGCAGGAACCCTTGGACTTTCGGCGGGGGAGTCTCTCACTCCCCTTACGTTACTCATGTCAGCATTCGCACTTCTGATACCTCCACCACCCCTCACGGGTATGGCTTCATCAGCTTACAGAACGCTCCGCTACCGCTCGTGATTGCTCACGAACCCTAAGCTTCGGTGTATGGCTTTAGCCCCGTTACATTTTCGGCGCAAAGACCCTTATTTAGACCAGTGAGCTGTTACGCTTTCTTTAAATGATGGCTGCTTCTAAGCCAACATCCTGGTTGTTTTGGGATCCTCACATCCTTTCCCACTTAGCCATAACTTGGGGACCTTAGCTGTAGGTCAGGGTTGTTTCCCTTTTCACGACGGACGTTAGCACCCGCCGTGTGTCTGCCGACTAGTACTCC
>NZ_JBSPKX010000268.1:0-418 GCF_053848045.1 Mesorhizobium sp. BHbdii
GAATCCATCGCTTCGGGCCTTGGCAAGCAGTCGAGCCTGTGGCCGACCAGCATTTCGGGCGATTTCCCGATCTTCCTGGTCAGGATCGGCGATGTTGCCGATCTGGAAATCGTCGCCCAGGCGCTGCGCTTCCAGGAATATATGCGCACACGCGGCATGATGATCGACTTCGTCGTCGTCAATGAGCAGGCCTCGTCCTATGTCCAGGACCTGCAGCGTGCGGTCGAGACGCTATGCGAAAACAGCCGTCTGCGCGGCAAGGAACTCGGCCCTCGCCAGCACATTTTCGCGGTGCGCCGCGACTTGATGGAAGAGACCACCTACAAGACGCTGCTCGCGGTCGCCCGGGTGGTGCTGCACACACGCAACGGCACCATCTTCGATCAGATCGAACGGGCCGAGGCGGCCGCCTTGCAGG
>NZ_JBSPKX010000269.1:0-418 GCF_053848045.1 Mesorhizobium sp. BHbdii
GGCTGCACACCTTCATGCGCCTTCCCGTCGCCCAGCGAAGCAGCGTCATCATGATGGACGTTCTGGGCTACTCCCTGCAAGAGATCAGCGCCACGCTCGATGCCAGCATCCCCGCGGTCAAGGCGGCGCTGCATCGCGGCCGCGACCGGCTGCGCCAGATTGCGCACGAGCCAGACGACCGCCCTCTCCCGAGACTGGGCGCCGCTGAACGTCAGTTGCTCAATGCCTACATAGATCGCTTCAATGCCCGTGATTTCGACGCCGTGCGCGACATGCTGGCTGAAGAGGTGCGGCTGGAACTGGTCGCCAAGACACGGCTCAACGGCCGCAAGGAAGTCGGCACCTATTTCGGCAACTATTCCCGGGTGCAGGATTGGCATCTCGTGCCCGGCTTCGTTGAAAACAGGCCGGCAATCCT
>NZ_JBSPKX010000270.1:0-417 GCF_053848045.1 Mesorhizobium sp. BHbdii
GAGCCGGTTCGACGAATCGCTGGTCATGCGATTGCCGCTGGCCGACGCCCAGCTCGATGCCGCCATGGACCAGATCCCGCTCAAGGACATCAGCCGCTTCATCGGCGCGTCGCTCAAGGTCAGCGGCTCGGACGTTTCGCTGCGGCCCGGCCTGTCGGAGATCATCGGCGCCATCCAGCCCGAGGCCGGGCTGTTCGCACTGGAAGATGGGGCAGAGGCGCTGGCGACCCTGATCTGCGTGCATGACGGCGATCTCGCCGGCCTGTTCGAAGTCGCCACCGACAAGGCGGCGCGCAACAAGGGCCATGGCCGCAACCTGATCCGGTCGGCGCTGAAATGGGCGCGGCTGCGCGGCGCGCGGGAGGCCTGGCTGCAGGTCGAGGCCGGCAATGTGCCGGCGCTGGCGCTCTATCGGTC
>NZ_JBSPKX010000271.1:0-417 GCF_053848045.1 Mesorhizobium sp. BHbdii
TTATGAAGATGAGGATGGGTTCGAGGTTCTGCATTTTCGTGCCCCGGTATTGTTTCCCAAAAAGAGAACAGTTGGTTCTCTTTGTCGGTGTTTATCACATCCAAGACGCACAGTAAGCTTCGAATATGGGATCCCCCCATCGGAGAATGACAAGTGTCCGAAACGATGAACCTGCATCAGCCGCCTGAAACCATGACCTTGCATCGCGCCCTGTGGGCCGGCCGGATAATGAGCGCGTTTGTCGTTGCCGCTCTGGCGACAGACGGCACCATTCAGCTTTTCGCGCCGGCACAGTTCGCGAGCATGATGCAGGAAACCGGGTTCGCGATGGACCTGACCCGTATCGTGGGTCCGATCGTACTCGCCTGCGCCATCCTTTACGCCATCCCGGCCACCGCCGTCCTCGGCGCTATCCTG
>NZ_JBSPKX010000272.1:0-417 GCF_053848045.1 Mesorhizobium sp. BHbdii
AACCGCAAGGCAAAGCACATCGCCGCGGCGCTGGGATCTGTGCCGGCATGACCTGGCTCATCACGCTGGTCGCCGGGTTGGTGGGCGTGCCGCGCCCGCTGACCGTCATCATCGCGTGGTTCGCAATCGCGGTCGCCGTCTCCGGTACGGTTTTGGGCGGCTACGAGCTCATCAAGCATTGGGGCGCCGACGAGGTCCGCGCCAAGATCGAGAAAGGAAATCAGGATGCGATCCACAAGGGCATCGACGCTCGCATGTCTCTTGACGAGTGCATTGACGCTGGCGGCGTGTACGACTTCGGACATCAGCGGTGTGGCGCCGCTACGCTCAGCCCTCGGTAACAGTCTTGCGGGCGCGCAGGGCAAGAACATCGCCGATCAGAACAAGATCGACCGCACCATGGCGCCGGGCTGCGCC
>NZ_JBSPKX010000273.1:0-416 GCF_053848045.1 Mesorhizobium sp. BHbdii
GGCCAAGTACGGCTACGATCTCGGCGTGCCGGTCAACTGGTCGGCCTATGAGGACATCGCCGAATTCTTCACCGGCCGCGACGTCAACGGCAAGAAGGTCTATGGCCACATGGACTACGGCAAGAAGGATCCGTCGCTCGGCTGGCGGTTCACGGACGCCTGGCTGTCGATGGCCGGCAATGGCGACAAGGGCCTGCCGAACGGTGTGCCGGTCGACGAATGGGGCATCAAGGTCGATGCGAATTCGCGGCCTGTCGGCTCGTGCACCGCGCGCGGCGGCGACACCAATGGACCGGCATCGGTCTATGCAATCCAGAAGTATCTTGATTGGCTGAAAGCCTATGCGCCGCCGGAAGCCCAGGGCATGACCTTCTCCGAATCCGGCCCCGTGCCGTCGCAAGGCAGTGTTGCCCAGC
>NZ_JBSPKX010000274.1:0-415 GCF_053848045.1 Mesorhizobium sp. BHbdii
CGGTGCACGAAGGTGCCGAGACCGGACAGCTTGGCATAGAGATTGGGCGCGGCCGATAGCGTGCGCAGGCCAGCCTTCCAGGCCTCGGTGGTTTCCGGCTCGGTGCCGGTCAGCATACCGGCATGGGTGAGGATGAAGTTGGTCTCGGGGTTCTCGCCGACCAGCGTCAGCCCGTCCTTCATCTGGGCGGGGAAGAGCTGAAGGTCGAAGGACAGGCCGTAGTCCTTTAACCTCGCGACATTGGCCCGCACCTTGGGGTCGATGACCTGATCGGCCGAGGCGGCGAAGCGAAAGGCCGGCGTCTCGTGCCAGTGCAATTGCATGCGCACGCCGCGCAGCAAGGGGTACTTCATCAGACGGTCGATCTGGGGCCTGATATCGTCGACGGTCATGTCGGTATAGCCGACGATGGCAT
>NZ_JBSPKX010000275.1:0-415 GCF_053848045.1 Mesorhizobium sp. BHbdii
ATAGCCCATGACGTCGACTTTGTCATAGCCGAGCGCCTTGACGATATCGGCCATGTCGTCGCCGATCGCCTCCAGGCGGCACGGCCGGTCGCCCAGCGCGGTGCGGCCATGTCCCTGCAGGTCGACGCCGATCACGGTGCGGTTTTCGGCGAGCTTGGGCAGGATCGGCGCGAACATGTCGATGGAGCCGAGACCGCCATGCAAGAGAAGCAGCGGTTCGCCCTTGCCGTAGACTGCGTAGTAGTAATTCAGGCCGTTGACCGGCAGCAGGCCGGACTTTTCGGGTTTCGGCAGTTTCGTTTCGATGGTCATGGCAGGTTTTGCCTCCTCGGCATTTGTGGTGCTCGGACAGCTGAGAAGCGCTGCGACCGAAGCAAGAATGGCGAAAAGCAGGGTCTTGGACATGTCGTTTGCC
>NZ_JBSPKX010000276.1:0-414 GCF_053848045.1 Mesorhizobium sp. BHbdii
ATCCTCAACGACGTAGATCGAGGATTCGAAGCGAAGCGCCGCGATGGCGCCGAGAATATTTACGATCGAAAGATAGATCGTGAAAATACCGAAATCGGCTGGCGAATAGAGGCGAGCCAGCAGAGGAATGGCCGCGACCAGAGTGAACTGGCCAATGATGGCCATGGCCGAGACGCCCCCCGCCATGCGAATAATGCTGCGGATCGGGCTCGGCGTTGCGCCAGCCATCATTTTCGCGACCATAGTGAATGTCCTAGGGCGTCAGAAGTCACTTCGGAACATGTGCGATCGCGCTGTGCAAACGACCTGCCGCTCCGCCAGAGTTTAGAATCGGAGACGAGCCTCACAATCATTCATTCGCATGATGTCCCTTCGATCCGGAAGTTTCAGTATTACCGTGATTTCATTCATATT
>NZ_JBSPKX010000277.1:0-414 GCF_053848045.1 Mesorhizobium sp. BHbdii
ACTGACCGTGCTTGGCGGCAGGTTCGTCCGCGATCTTGGAACCTGCGTCGGCGCCGACACGCTGGCCGCCGTTGCGCAGCTTGGCACCGACCTGTTTTTCCTTGGCTCCTGCGGCCTGGATGCCTCACGCGGTGTGACGGCATTCGATTCGGCCGAGGCCGAGGTCAAGCGGGCCATGGCCAGGAACAGCGCCGGCATCGTCATCGCCGTCACCAACGACAAGCTGGCCACCGCGGCGCCTTATCGCGTCGCCGGCGCCGAAGCGATCCGCCATCTGGGGGTCGAAAAGACCGCGCCGGCCGCGATCCTCGCCGATTTCGAACGCCAGGGCGCTGAAATCCACTTCGCCTGAATGCCCGGCAGCATGCCGGACGTCGGGATTGCCCGCTTGCCTTGACAAATCCGGCCTCCCAT
>NZ_JBSPKX010000027.1:0-4138 GCF_053848045.1 Mesorhizobium sp. BHbdii
AGATGATGCGCCGCTGTTCGGGGGAGGCCTTGGCGGCGGCCGGCGTTTCGGCGTCAGATGTGGCTCGCTTTGTGCCGCATCAGGCCAATGCCCGCATCTTCAACGCGGTCGCTGGCGGCGGCCGGCGCCGGCCTTACCGGCGGGGCACTGGTGGTCGGTTTCTAGTTATAGCTAGGTGTATCTGTCAGGGGAAGATCCGACGACCCGCGGCTCGCTCATCGTCGCGACATTGCTTCAAAGGGGCAACCGCTCGACCCGTGATAAAGCCAACATCAGATCCGCGCGATGAAAGGCGCGATGTGGTCGGCCTTGCGCGGATGCCCGGCCGGCCGTTCAATTGAAAGCCTCATCCGAGGGGAGTGCTCTCCCTGGTGCAGTTCCCGGAGACTATCATCCAGCTCCTTGTCGGCGGTGGTGCGCCGATGGTTGAGGCGAAGGTAGTCGGTCCAGGTCGGCGTGCGGAAACTTTCCGTCCATCGGCAAGGCTCTTGGAGGTCGCGCTCAACGATCTTGTGCCGGGCGCCGAGGCGGCTTTGGGCGCGGCGACGTTCATGCATGAGGGCCAGGAATGCCTTCGTGTTCTCTTCCGGTATCTCGTACTCGATTTTAACGACGATCGGTCCACTTCTCGCTCTAAGTTCGACGGCGACCGCCGGCGCCTTGAATCCCCCCAGGGGATCGTGGTCTGTGTCCTTGTTCTCGAGGACCGGCAATACGAACCCTGTCGCGGCAACCAGCACCAGAGCTCCGGCAGAGCCCACCAGCGCTGTCGTCAGCGAATAATTCTGCGCCACCGTGCCCCATATCCAACTGCCGGCCGCGATCCCGCCATAGGTCAGGGCGTAATAGATCGAGATGGTGCGGCCGACGATCCAGCGTGGGCTTGCCAATTGCACGCTCACGCCAAAGCCGGACCAGGCAAGGACCCAACCAGCGCCACCAAGGGCGAGTACTGTCGCCGCCACTCCAACGGAAGGCGCTGCGGCAAGGGACGCTGAGCACGCCGCGCACCCGAGGCATGCAAGCCTGATCAGCCGTTCCTGAGACATGCGCCGTCTGAAGTGAGCGGCGGTGATGCCTGCGAAAAAGGCGCCGATTCCGAAGCCGGCCATCAGGACGCCGTAGTCGAACGGACCGCCGTTCAAGTGATCGCGAACGACGAGGGGCAGCAGCGCGAGGATGGCGATGCCCGCCAGACCGAGAAGGGCCGCGCGTGTGATCGCGGCCTTGATTTCGGACGAAATCGCCGTGAAACGCGCGCCGTCATAGATCGCGGTGGTCATCCGCTCGCGCGGAAGCGGCGAGGATTGAACGGTCCAATTGGAGCGCCAGATGACGCCCAACGGCACCACATAACTGAGCGTGCTCAGGAGGAGCGCGATCAGAGGCCCGAACGAGGCGACCACGATGCCGCCGAGCGCCGGGCCCACGCTTCGGATGGTGTTGAAACCGATATTGAGGAGCGTGACGGCGGCCGGAATATCGCGCCTTTCGACGATGTCGCCAATTGACGCCTGCCATGCGGGGTCGTTGAGGGCGACGCCGCATCCAATCACGAAACTGACGCCGAGGATGACCCAAGGATCGACAAAGCCGAGCGCTATGAGAGCAGTCAGGACGGCCGAAGCTGCCGCAATTAGCGAGCGGCCGACCAGCATGACACCGCGTCGGCCGAGATTGTCGGCGATGGCCCCGACGAAGACGGACAGGATGAAGGCGGGCAGTGTGGATGCGGCCTGAACCAGCGCCACCATCAGATCCGAAGTCGAGACAGTGGCCATGAGCCAGCCGACGGCAACAGTCTGCATCATCCAGCCTAGGGAGGAGACCTGGGTGGACAGCCAGATGGAGCGGAACGTATGATTCTTGAGCGGTGAAAAAGTGGTTGGCGTTATTGCGTCGGCATTCGCGCGCGCGCCGGTACTCATTTCTCTTCAAGCCTTTGCATCGTGTCTGCGGGCGCGCGCGAGCGCATTGATCGCGAATTCGGTCAGTCGTTCTGGTCTGAGTGTATTCGGTCTGTGGTCCGGCGCCGCAACGAATATTTCTTCGGGAAGAATAAGTCAGGACTGCCTCAATCAACTTCAATTCGTCAGCAAGTTCAACTCTAATTGTGCTAGAGATGCGAAAAGGGAGAGGTCACGAGCCGTGCCGCTGACAGACGCTTCGTTCGCTTTGCGCGATTGCAAAGCCGCTGCTGGCGCTGCCCAACCGCCGACGCCGATCTCGGTCCTATGCGATCCATTATCTGCAGGATCACAGTGGGTGGGCCGGCTCCAGACCCGTCGCGAAGCGCGCCCTCTGAGCGCGCATTTGAATCGAAATCAATGCCGCCGCCGACATTGAAAACCGCCTCACCGTCGTCGTGCAAGATGACCGAGCAGATCGCCACATTGAAACGCATCTCCACGGACGGCGCGAGTCCAGCCGATCGAGCCGCAATAGACATCGCGCGGCCCACGCTCTTACCGGTGCAGGATCTCCATGGCATGGAGCTTCGGAGCCCCGATCACCGATCCGCAAAAAAGACCTCAGCGAGATCTCGCCCACCGAGGTACCTGCCGCGAGCTCGGCCTACGCGGGGCTTACCATCAGGCATCGATCTTAGGCCTTCTACGGTCGGGAGTTCGAGCTGGGTATTTGGCTCAAAGCGGCGTGAAACCGGGGCTCGCGCTGCAAAGCGACGAAGTCGCTACAGTAAGTGGCATAGACACGTGCCTTCGCATAGTCGCCCCTCGCGATGGAGGTGGTGAGAGGTGCTCAGGAGCAGCCCACGCAGGCGCGGCGATGGCTCCGCGGGCGAAGGGTAGCAAATGCGGGCGAGCGTTTTCTTCGCAAAGATGCAAGTGTCCGCCGACGCGGACGGGGTGGCGAGGAGTTGAGCCATCCCTTGCGCCACATGGGCATCGCGTTCGATCAATCTCTCGTTGTGGCAATGCGGATCGAAGCTAGTTAGTCGAGCTGCAAGGTCTAGTGGGCCGCGGCGTTCGAGGAGTTCAATTTCATCTTGTGCACACGCCGCAGCGGCTTTGACAGCGCGGCCTCCCACGTTCAATCTGCGCCCCTCACCAGGGGGGTCCCGGCAAGGGGCTGAGATACTGCTATAGCGCGCAGTGACCCGTTGAACCTGATCCAGTTCATACTGGCGTAGGGACGGTGCGAGGTTTCGCGGGTCGGCAATCCGGCTTCGGCATTCGGGCAATTCCCGTATTCCCCAGGCGAAGCGTCACTTCGTCCTCATCGCCTGGACTGGGTCTCCGTTGGATCAGAGCAAGGAGGCTCACGCATGAATGCCAACACTCCGACGGTCACGGTCGGCGAATTGCCCGCCTCGAAGAAGGCTCACACGCGTCGTCAAGCCCGAGGACAACGGCTTCGTTTCGCCCGATCGCCAAACACCCGCGTTCCCGGTGCGCAATCGGCCGCTGAAGGCGACGACGGATGGGCGCGCGGTCACCCAGCTCGCCTATGCACGCGCCGGCATCATCACACCAGAAATGGAGTTCGTCGCCATTCGCGAAAACCTCGGACGCGAGAAGCTGAAGTATAAGCTCCCACGCGACGGCGAGAGTTTTGGGGCGGCTATCCCGGACTTCGTCACGCCCGAATTCGTGCGCGACGAGATGGCGCGCGGGCGGGCGATCATCCCGGCCAACATCAACCACCCCGAATCCGAGCCGATGATCATCGGCCGCAACTTCCTGACCAAGATCAATGCCAATATCGGCAATTCCGCCGTCACCTCTTCGATGGCTGAAGAGGTGGAGAAGATGGTCTGGGCGATTCGCTGGGGCGCCGACACCGTGATGGACCTCTCCACCGGCCGCAACATCCACAACATCCGCGAATGGATTATTCGCAATGCGCCGGTGCCGATCGGTACGGTGCCGATCTACCAGGCGCTGGAGAAGGTCGGCGGCATCGCCGAGGATCTCACCTGGGAGATCTACCGCGACACACTGATCGAGCAGGCCGAACAGGGCGTCGACTATTTCACCATCCATGCCGGTGTGCGGCTGCATTACGTGCCGCTAACGGTAAACCGCGTGACCGGTATTGTCTCGCGCGGCGGCTCCATCATGGCGAAGTGGTGCCTGCACCATCATCGCGAGAGTTTTCTCTACGAACATTTCGAGGA
>NZ_JBSPKX010000278.1:0-413 GCF_053848045.1 Mesorhizobium sp. BHbdii
AGGCAAGAGACCATGCCTTCCGGCAGCGATCGGAACACGGCCATATAGTCCAGTGTCGACAGGGTTGTCGCCTCGGCAGGCTTGACGATGCAGGCATTGCCCGCGGCAAGCGATGCCGCGACGGTCCAGCACATCAGCAGGATCGGGAAGTTGTAGGGCATGATGTGGACCGAGACGCCGTACGGCTCGTAGCGCGCGTACTGGAACGAACCGGCCTGCGTCGTGCCGGCGATCTTGCCAGCGTCATCGCGCGCCATCTCCGCATAATAGCGGAAGATCGGCGCGCAATTGGCGATCTCGCCGATGGCTTCCGGATAGGGCTTGCCCATCTCGCGTACCATCAGCTCGGCGCAGCGGGTGAAGTCGGCGGCCTCGATGGCGTTGGCGACGGCGTGCAGATGCTTTGCCCGGCT
>NZ_JBSPKX010000279.1:0-413 GCF_053848045.1 Mesorhizobium sp. BHbdii
CCCACGCCTTTCGGCACTGGAACCTAAATCCAGGGCGTCTACCAGTTCCGCCACATCCGCATCATCCGGCAATCCCATGTAGCCATCATTCTGTCAATGTCGCAGACGAGATGTCTGGTCAGGGCCGAAATGCTGGTTATTCGCCTAAACGCGAAGATGGTTGAAAATTAGGCTCGCCTGTGACAAAAGGCGTGTCGAATGTGACGGGACGCGACGATCCGCTTCTACAGAATGTGAAAAGAAGTAGGAAAAACAAGAACTTATTCACATTTTGGAACGCAGTTTGGGAGAGTTTGAGCCGTAATTTCGGTCAAATCGCCAGGTTCCGTACCAAAAGCCATTCCCGGCAAGATTATACCGGCAGGCTGTAAACGGCAGAGGCCGTGGCAGTCTCATTGGTGAAAACAAAGGTT
>NZ_JBSPKX010000280.1:0-413 GCF_053848045.1 Mesorhizobium sp. BHbdii
GATGGCGATGGCGATAAAGCTCCACACCCACCAGGGCAGGTTGATGCCCCAACCGGCGAACAGGCCGGAGCTGGCGGCGCCGAGCAGCCCCATGACGCCGATCTGCATGACATTGTAGGACAGGATGGCAATCAGCGCGGTGGCGCCGCCGGCGAGACCGCCGAGGCCGCGCGCGGCATAGGCGTAGAAGGCGCCGGCGTTGCCGACATGGCGCGACATGGCGACATAGCCGACCGCGAACAGAAGCAGCAGCACCGTCACGATCAGGTAGGTGCCGGCAAAGCCGGCGCCATTGCCCATCAGCATGCCGAGCGGGGTGCCGCCGGCGACCGCCGTAAGGGGTGCGGCCGCCGAGATCACCATGAAGGTGATGGCGCCGACGCCAAGACTGTTCTTGCGCAGCCTGTTGGCCG
>NZ_JBSPKX010000281.1:0-412 GCF_053848045.1 Mesorhizobium sp. BHbdii
TTCGTGCTGACCTGCGACCACGCCTCCAATTTCCTGCCCGCCGAATTCGGTGCGCTCGGTCTTGCCGCCGAAGACCTGTCCCGCCACATCGCCTGGGATCCCGGCGCGTTGCCGGTGGCAACGCGCATGGCGCAAGCGCTCGATGCGACGCTGGTCGAAACCCGCATTTCGCGCCTCGTCATCGACTGCAACCGGCCGCTCGACGCGCCGGACCTCGTGCCGCAGGTCAGTGAGACGACAGTCATACCTGGCAATGCCGGCCTGTCGGAAAAGCAGCGCGCGGCGCGGGTCGCCCTGTCATGGCAGCCATTTCACAGCACCATCGAACGCATCGTCGAGGAGCGGCTGGCGCGCGGCCAGGAGACCCGGCTGGTTTCCGTGCATTCCTTCACGCCCATCTACAAGGGCCACG
>NZ_JBSPKX010000282.1:0-412 GCF_053848045.1 Mesorhizobium sp. BHbdii
CAGAACCCCGAGACACCGTACTGAAGGGCAATCTCGATCTGTTCCTTCTGGATGTCCTTCACCCTCAGGTCGTAGAAGCCGAGGTCCGCGGGCAGCTTCGGCTGATAATGACCATCGAACTGCGGCGTGGCGCGTGTCACATTCGTCCATTCCGTGAAACCCTTTCCCCAAAAGGCGTCATTTTCAGGAATCGGGTGAAACTGTGGTAGGTAGAAGGCTATGAGGCGCGCCTTTAATGCGGCGGGTCGCCTCTCGCCGGATCGCGGCACGTAGGTGTCGGGTCTCTGGATGGCGCCGGCATTTGAGCCCGGAGCACGCCGGGGGCTGCGCCCCTCGCTCTTGCCGAAACGAATGTAGTGATCCAACGGATTCATCGACGCGGCAGCCACGTCGGGATTTTTCATCAGATAGT
>NZ_JBSPKX010000283.1:0-412 GCF_053848045.1 Mesorhizobium sp. BHbdii
CGGCTTGCCGAGCTGGTCGCCGGCGACGATGGCGCCGTCGTAGGGCAGCGTATGCGCCACTGCCTTGAGCTTGCGCCAGATCGGCGTCAGCTTCATGACCGCGATCAGCAGGCCGGGCATGCCGACCGATTTGAGGAAGGCGCCCACGGCGTCGCCGCGCCGGTTGTCGGCGATGGCTTGGCGGATCGCTGCCCAGTCGCCTTGCGTGGTCGCGCGGCTGTCGTCGACGATCAGCGGCGCTTCGTAGAGCGCGAGCCTCCTGATGCCGGGCAGGCGGGCTGCCGCCATCAGCGCCAGCATGGCGCCGGAAGACATGCCCCAGACATAGGCTTCGCCGCCGGCCGCCCGCAGCACGGCCTCGATGTCATCGACCTCGCGCTCGACGGCGTAAGGCAAGGTGTCGCCGCTGTCG
>NZ_JBSPKX010000284.1:0-411 GCF_053848045.1 Mesorhizobium sp. BHbdii
GGTGTTTCCTCGACGCAGTCATAAAAGCCGGGGATGGTGATGTGGCCATCCTTGTCGTGGATGTCGGCCAGCACCTTGGCCAAAATACGGATCGGATTGGCGGCAGCACCGCCATAAAGCCCCGAATGCAGGTCGCGGTCAGCCGCCTTGACCGTCACCTCTTCGCCAACCATCCCGCGCAGCGAAACGCAGATGGACGGCGTCTCGCGGTCCCACATGCCGGTATCGCAGACAAGCGCGAAATCGGTACTGAGCTCGGCGGCATTGGCCTCGAGGAACGGCTTCAGTGACGGCGAGCCTGACTCCTCCTCGCCTTCGAACAGGATCGTGACGCGGCATGGCAAATTGCCATGCACCTGCTTCCAGGCGCGGCAAGCCTCAACGAAGGTCATCAGCTGGCCCTTATCGTCG
>NZ_JBSPKX010000285.1:0-411 GCF_053848045.1 Mesorhizobium sp. BHbdii
TGCCCTTGGCCAGGACCGGCACCGTCGTGTCGTCGCCGTGCAGACGTGAAGCGGCCAGCACATGGGCTTCGAGCCGCTTGAACAGCGGCATCAGCGCCGCGGCGCCGGCACCGACCTGGTCGGCGAGCGTCGACAGGCTGAGCGGCACGCCTTCGCGGGCGTAGCGTTCAGCCTGGCGGTTGAGCGGCTGATGCTGGCCGAACTTCTCGAACAGGATCATCGCCAGCAGGCCGGGACCGGCCCAGCCGCGTGGGGTGGCGTGGAACGGCGCCGGAGCCTGGCTGATCGCCTCGCAGTCGCGGCAGGTGAACTTCTCCCGCACGTGTTGGATCACCTTCCATTGCCGCGGCACCACCTCCAGCGTCTCGGTGATATCCTCACCCAGCTTGCGCAGCCGATGACCGCCGCAGC
>NZ_JBSPKX010000286.1:0-411 GCF_053848045.1 Mesorhizobium sp. BHbdii
CGTGGCGGTGTCGTCACAGAAGTCACGTCCACGCACAACAAGGTGCACGGCCTTTCGGATTTCGCCAGGATGGGCGACATCGTCGGGCAGCGCGGCAAGTCAGGCACGCGGCGCGGCGAGATCGTCAAGATCAGCCGCGACGAGGTCGTCGTCGCTCCGTTCGAACGCAGCGCCGATGCCGGCATCGGCGACGCTGTGTTCCGCAGGGGTCCGCTCGCGGTGGCGCCGCACGCTTCATGGCGCGGTCGCACCATCGACGCGCTCACCCGGGCCATCGATGGCGGTCCGCCGCTGATCAGGGGCGAAGACCTGTCGGGCAGCGCCACGACGCCCGGCGCCATGGCGCGGCAGCGCGTCGGCACCGCCTTCATGACCGGCGTCAAGGTCATCGACATCTTCACGCCGCTGTGC
>NZ_JBSPKX010000287.1:0-410 GCF_053848045.1 Mesorhizobium sp. BHbdii
GTTGTCGCCTGCCACTGTCTCGATCGCCAGCGCCGAACCGGCGCGCCCTTCGGCGTCGGCGCCTTTTATCCGGCTGACGCTGTCGCCATCTCTGGAACCGCGAAAGAATTCACCCGCGATGCGGCAAGCGGCGGCAAGGTGCACAATTACTTCTGTCCCGCCTGCGGCTCGACGGTCTTTTGGAAAGCCGACAGGCTGCCGTCGATGCTCGGTGTCGCGGTGGGTGCGTTGGCCAACCCGAACTATCCGCCTCCCGTCCGGTCGATCTTCGAACAGCAGAAACATGATTGGGTTCAAATCGACGGTGCGGTCGAGCATTTTCGGCAAGGCAGCACGGCGGGGAAATCGAACTGAGCTGGCGTTCGCCGACCTTGGCGCGTCAGGCCGGCGTAAACGGAACCAGCATCGGC
>NZ_JBSPKX010000028.1:0-3910 GCF_053848045.1 Mesorhizobium sp. BHbdii
AGATGATGCGCCGCTGTTCGGGGGAGGCCTTGGCGGCGGCCGGCGTTTCGGCGTCAGATGTGGCTCGCTTTGTGCCGCATCAGGCCAATGCCCGCATCTTCAACGCGGTCGGCAAGGCGCTCGGCATCGAGGATGAGCGCATCGTCAAGACCATCGCCGACCATGGCAACTCGTCAGCCGCCACGATCCCGCTGTCGCTGTCGATCGCGCACCAGGCCAAGCCCTTTCAGCCAGGCGAGAAACTGCTGCTGGCGGCGGCTGGTGCCGGCCTTACCGGCGGGGCACTGGTGGTTGGTTTCTAATTCCGGAATCACGGGTTTTCGGGCGACGTCGCTCGTTGCGGGACACTTCCCAGGTCTACCGCGACCGCTCAGTTTCGCGTTCACCTAAGCACTGTTTAGATTCTGCGACAGATCCATTAACGACCGTAGACTGCGAATGGAGCGCACTTGCGGATCCTATGACAACAGAAAGGAAATCGACAACCCTCGTGTAAACCGAAGCACAAATAGTGGGATTGGGTAATTCCTTCGCGGCTCTCTTCGCCAATTCAAAATCAGGGTCAGTCATGCGGATCTCCCCGGCAGACGCAGTTATTCGCATTCCATGACTTCAAAACGCGCCATCCTTTCGCAGCAAAAGGCACACTCAGAAACCGTTATCGCAGAAACGAACGCAACCATCTTGCAAACCTAACAAACCGACAGAGCGAAGTCGAGCTATGAACGAGGGGCAGCCGAGTGTAGCGTAAGTGCCGCATCAAGCGAATGCCCGCCTCTTCGCTGCAGTCGGCAAGTCGCTCGGCATTGAGGATGACCGCAATTGCAACTCGCCGGCTGCAACCATCTCGCTGTCGCTATCGATCGCGGAGCCGTGTAATTGAGGTGTTTCTCAACTCGGTCGAGCGCGATACCTGTCCGATACAGCTTTTCCTTCCTCGGTAGGAGCAGTTCCGTTGGCGCGCCATCCCTCATTCGATGATCCATCGTGTCGTGTTCTTCGCCGACAAGTGCGGCAGCAAAATCGGACCGATTCAGGAAGGATTTTGCCGTCTGCGCGACGGAGGGCGTCAGCATGAAGGTGGCAGTGATGGGCGCGGGAGCGGTCGGCTCCTACTACGGCGCCATGCTCGCACGCGCCGGACACGAAGTGATGCTGATCGGCAGGCCGAGCCATATCGAAGCCATTGCGGGACGCGGCCTGTTCGTTGAAGCAAAGACATTCGAGGGCCACGTCCCACTCTGGGCGACGACCGAGCCTTCGGGCGTCGCCGGCGGCGATGTTGTGCTTGTCTCGGTCAAGTCGGGAGATACGGAAGCGGCGGGGCGGGCGTTCGGTCCTCATCTGCACGAGCACGCAGCCGTTCTCAGTCTGCAGAACGGTGTCGACAATGCCGATCGCCTCGCAGCAGTGCTCGGCAGGGCTGTTGTTCCAGCCGCCGTATACGTCGCGACCGAAATCTCGGCGCCGGGTCATGTCAAGCATCACGGACTGGGTGAACTGGTGATCGGCCCTTCGCCCGCAAGCCAGGGGCTTGCAGCGGTATTCGCGCAGGCCGGCATCCCGACGACGGTTTCCCACAATGTGCTCGCCGCGTTATGGAGCAAGCTGACGGTCAATTGCGCATACAATGCGCTGTCGGCGGTGTCGCAACTCCCTTATGGACGTCTCTTCAATGTGAGCGAGGTTGCCGATGTCATGCGCGATGTCGTGAACGAATGTACTGCAGTGGCCCAGGCAACGGGCGTCGCTATGCCACCCAACACGCTCGCCTTCGTCCTTGCTTTAGCCGGCGCCATGCCCGACCAATATTCCTCGACTGCTCAGGACATCGCCCGCGGCAAGAGAAGCGAGATCGATTTCCTCAATGGCTTCGTCGTCCGCAAAGGAGCCGACCTCGGCATTGCGACGCCAGCGAACCGGGCGCTGCTCGCCATGGTGAAACTGATCGAACGACGAGTTGAAGCCTGACCCTTGTGACCGGTCGCCCGCGAGCCCGCCAGCACCTTGTCGGCCCCAGTACCAACCTGGCGGCACCGAGTACCCTTTGGCACGGTGGCCGCGATCGTCTTCTCGATCCCTCGCGTCCCCGGCTGTGTGGCGAGACCGTTCATTTGGCCACCGCGTCCGCGTCTCTTACGGCCTGCCGAAAGGTTCGCGCAACCGAGCGTTCGCAGCCCACAGGGGAGTGCCAGCCGGAGATTCGGATCATCAATGGTCGCCGGTACCTTGCAGTCCTGGTTATCATCGATTTTCTGCAGTCTGCCGCCAGGATCTCGCCTGAGCGGGTCTGCCATGGGGCCGGGCCGCGAAGGGAGCCGATCCTCATTCTCGTTCGCCGGATCCTCCCGGCGACTTGAATGACGGCTCGCTCGGAAAATCCCCTGGGCAGTTAATCTCTGACAAGGGACGAAGCTGCCATTGCGAGCGGTTTCCGATTCTGATCGCCAGTTTGGGCGAGAAAAAAGTCCTGATGCGCGCGAAGGCCTACGCCGAAGCCGGCGCCGACATGATCCTCATCCATTCCAAAAAGAAGGATCCGTCCGAAATCGAGAGCTTGTATCGCCACTATCGACGCACCCAATTTCGACCCCGCAAAATGCGATGCCGGGAGCGACTGGACCTTATCGCCAGCGGAGGCTCGGTAAGCTGATCGTGACTCTGCTTGTTTCACATGTGATGGATATTCAACGCGTTGCCTTCACCTTGCGGCGGCGTCTACCTTGGGCTCTGATTCACACTCATTGCTGCCCGGTAGGCAAAGACGATAGCCGGGCCGATGGTGATTCCCGCTCCGGGATAAAGGCCGCGCATTGGCGAGGTCATGTCATTGCCGCAGGCATAAAAACCCGCAATGGGGTTTCCGCCTTTTGTGGAGAACCCTGGAATCTGTGTCGGTCGCCAATCTCGTGGCTGAGCCAAACGTCGCCGGGACAATCCTTAGCGCTACGAATGGCCCGTTCCTGATCGACCCCAAATTAGGATTCTTCTTGCCTGTGGACGAGTCACCGAGCGTGAGGTTGAAGGCGGATTCACCTCGGTGGAAATAAGGATCGACCCCGGCATGGCGTTGTGTTCCTCAACAGTCTTTTCCAGCGTAGCTGGGTCGAGCTCGATCTGGCGCGCGAGGGCACGAATCGTAGAGGCGACCTGGATATAGCCGTTGCGGGCGTACTTTCCGATCGCCGGGGTCCCGTTGCGCTCACGACCTCTCCTTCCCTAGCGTTACCCACCGCCGCGGGTGTCGCGTTTGGCACATTTTTGTGCAGTTGCGAAGAGCTAAAATTGCTATAGCGCGCCGTGTTGACGCGCTTACAGGCATGGTCCACGCTTTATTAAATCGGTTCAGATCCTTCGCGCCGGAGCTCTGCCCAGGCATTAGGGACGATGGACGATGAGACAACGGGAATCAGGAAACGCAGAGCCTCGGGCAAGGCCGACACAGTCAAGGTGGACCTGACCGCCGTTATCGTTGCGGTGAGCGACAATGAGCCCTGTGTCCTCACGATCGGACAGACCGACACCTTGTCCTCGGGGCCCCTTCCGCTCCAGCCGAACGGCCAAGTGCGGTGCTGTTTGCCGATGCCGCGGGCGCGGTGGTGCTCGCCCCTTCCGGCGATCCCGGCCACGGCATACTCGGCTCCTCGGTTACCTCGGACGGTGGCGCTTATGGCCTGATCCAGATTCCGGCGGGCGGCAGCAACTGCCCCTTCGCGGAAGTGATCGATATCGCCGAGACGCGCATGACCATCGCGAATGGCCGCGAGGTCTTCGTCAATGCCGTGGAGATGGTGAGCCGCAGGCGCAGGCAGTTGGTCGTCTCACGGCGCAATTGAGCACCTCCCCTATGAAGCAACCGAGCTTCGTGTCCTTCCCCAGGCGGTTTTCGAGGACGCCCGTCATCTCTTCG
>NZ_JBSPKX010000288.1:0-409 GCF_053848045.1 Mesorhizobium sp. BHbdii
GCCAATGCCTACGACGACAAACCGGACAAGCCGTATGGCGGCGAATTTTCGTAGAAGCCGGCTCATTTTTCAGCAGTCGCGGCGGCTTCGCCTGATCCGCCGGGCTGGCCGGCTTTCAGCCGCTTGACCGGGATTTCCAGGACACCGAGCAGGAATGCCGAGAAGAAGGCCTGGAACGAAATGACAATCAGGCTCAGGCCCAGCACGACGATGCGCGGGATTTCGGAATCGTTCAGCGGACCGAAGCCAAGATGCGCCCAGCGCAGCACCGCATAGCCGAAGAACAGGACGCCGCCGGCAAAACAGATGCCGGCATTGGCGGCAAGACGGTCGGTGCTGATGGTCCTGGTCAGCCAGTCGGACCCGCGGCTGCGCGGCAGGATGCCGGTGATCTCGGCATAGTATCGCG
>NZ_JBSPKX010000289.1:0-409 GCF_053848045.1 Mesorhizobium sp. BHbdii
TTAGCAAACCATTCATGCTCGACACATCACAGGGTTGTGAATTTGCCCTGGAGAAAGCGGAGGTCACCTAGGAAAATCTGTGCGGGTCGGCGCAGAAATAGGCGATGATCTGGCAAAGGTCGGGTTCATTGACCATGCGCACAGCTTCGCTGGAATTGACCCATTTGCGGGCGCGCGAGTGCTTTTCCTTCCAGCGGTCGGCGATCTTGTCGACATGCAGCGGAAACACCAGCACCTCGCAAGGCACTTCTTCGCCGGAGGCCAGCACCTTGGCGTAGAAGTAACGGCCGGCTTCAAGATGCGAGATGCTTCCGCGCAATCCGGCTTCCTCGCCAGCCTCGCGGGCCGCCGCCTCGCACAGCGGCTCCCTGGCCTCCGGCCAGCCCTTCGGCAACACCCAGCGACCAGT
>NZ_JBSPKX010000290.1:0-409 GCF_053848045.1 Mesorhizobium sp. BHbdii
TCGGGCTTTCCATGGCGCGCACACGGCGGATGAGGTCAACCGCCTGCACGTCCGGCAGGGCGCCATCGACGACGATGATGTCGGGCATGTCGGCGGCGCACATCTCCAGTGCATCAAGCCCGCTGGCTGCTTCGATGACCACCATGTCGGAACCGCCCAGGATGCGTTTTGCAACTTTCCTGATGACGCTTGAATCGTCGACGAACATGCAGCGTTTCATTTCCGGGTCCTCTTTGCCTTGGGGCAATCCGGTCGTGCGGGGCATCTGACGAGCACCCTAGGCCGATCTGGTAAAGAACCCGAAAAGTCTTTAGGTAAAATTTTTGGAAAGATGCCTTCGGAGAAGCTTTTCTTCACGAATGCTTCGCTGCCACCGCGGATTGAGCCGTCGCGGCAGTATTACGCTGTT
>NZ_JBSPKX010000291.1:0-409 GCF_053848045.1 Mesorhizobium sp. BHbdii
GGCCAGGAATCCTGAAATGCGGTGCTCGCTGATGCGCGCGCCGACCCCGTCAAGCCCAAGCATGGGCCCGATCTCGGAGGCAAAGGCAAAACGCTGGTCCGCGGCGTGATAGTAGAATGGCTTGACCCCGAAATGGTCGCGGGCGCAGAACAACAGCTGCCGCTCGGCGTCCCAGATCGCGAAGGCGAAATCGCCCTGCAGATGCACGGGGCAGGATTCGCCCCAGCGCAGATAGGCCCGCATCAGCAATACGGCGTCCGCGACCGACCTGTCGCGTATGCCAAGCCTCGCCATCAACTCGTCCCGATTGTGCAGCCGGCAATCGGAGGTGATGGCGAGCTTGCCGCCCGCCATCGTCTGCGGGCCGGGGCCGGCTTCATCCGTGGTGTTGAGCCAGGCGTGGCCGAGC
>NZ_JBSPKX010000292.1:0-408 GCF_053848045.1 Mesorhizobium sp. BHbdii
GATAGCGCGGCCGTCGGCTCAGTGTTTGCGGCCATCGCCAAGGCCCGCCCCGACATCGATCTCGTCGCGCTGGAACGATTGCTGCCCGATCTCGATGGCATCGCCAATCCGCTCGCATCGCTCGATCATTTCGCCAGCCCCAACCTTTCGCTGGCCGTCGACCTTGCGGGTGGCTTCGATGCGCTGCTGCTGCGCGCCAGCGGCAAGCGCAAACGCAAGAAACATCGGGCGCAGACGCGCAAATTCGAGGCCGTCGGCAGCCATCGGCGTATCGAGGCGCGCAGCCCGGACGAGGTTGAGAGATTGCTCGACGCCTTCTTCGAGATGAAGGAGCTCCGCTTTCGCAAGATGGGCATTGCCAATGTCTTCGGCGGCGACCAGACACGCGCCTTCTTCCGCGCCCTGTTC
>NZ_JBSPKX010000293.1:0-408 GCF_053848045.1 Mesorhizobium sp. BHbdii
GCATAGCCCGACCACCTGTGCCTCCGCCGCTGCACACTGGCGCGGAAGCCGCCCGGCCCGGCCCCCGCCGAAAGGCCCCAAAGGTTCGCGCCATAGCCGTCGAAGCCATAGGGGTTGTGGCGGGCATAGTCCCGGTGGAGATAGGTCGAGCGGCGGCTGTTTTCGAAATAGTCCGAGTTCTTCTCGCGCATGAACGCGTCGCGGATGCCGGCGAAATCGATCCAGGCATGCGAGAATTGGTGCATGAACAGCGGGCCGCCATAGCGCACGTCATGGCCGTAGATGTTTTCCCACTGGTAGGTCGCCGTCCAGGCTTCGTAACTGTCGTCGGAAGTCGGGCTGTCCGGCGAGGCCATCGACAGCACGTAGAGGATGGTCGCCTCATTATAGCCTTCCCAGCCATAGTGG
>NZ_JBSPKX010000294.1:0-406 GCF_053848045.1 Mesorhizobium sp. BHbdii
TGCTGCCTCACGGCCGATGATGCCTTCCTCGACCTCGAGCGCCTGACGGCGGCGCAGAATGTCCTCTACCTCCGCCGGCGTAGCGTGCTGCGAAACGGCAACGCGGGCACAGGCGGTGTCGAGGAGGCTGACCGCCTTGTCCGGCAGCTGCCTGGCTGGAATGTAGCGGTGCGAAAGCGAAACCGAAGCCTCGATCGCCTCGTCAAGGATCTGCACCTTGTGGTGCTGCTCGAGAACACCGGCGACACCGCGCAGCATCAGCACGGCCACCGTCTCGGAAGGCTCTTCGATCTTGACCACCTGGAACCGACGGGTCAGCGCCGGATCCTTCTCGATATGCTGCTTGTATTCGGCCCACGTCGTGGCGGCGATGGTGCGAAGCTCGCCGCGCGCGAGCGCGGGCTTG
>NZ_JBSPKX010000295.1:0-406 GCF_053848045.1 Mesorhizobium sp. BHbdii
GCAGCAGGCCGAAGGGCTCGGCCTTGCGGAAGGCGGCTTCGGCGTCCTCGATCTCGGCCAGGATCGACAGGCAGCGCCGGTAATAGGCCTCGCCGTCCTGCGTGGCGTTCACCTGCCGCGTCGTCCGCTCCAGCAGACGCGCGCCGAGATGTTCTTCGAGCCGGCGTATCGCTTCCGTCGCGGTTGAGCGCGGCAGGCCGAGATCGGCGGCGGCAGCGGTGAAACTGCGCCGCTCCAGCACGCGAACGAAGAGCCGCATCGTGTCCAGGCGATCCATGCTCTTTGTTCGCAGTTTCCGAATAGAGATGTCAAGAGACGGCTGATTATCCGGAAGATCGCCATGTCTATGTCCGTGTCACTGAATACACGGAGAGATTTCAATGACAAACCAGCAGACAAGTACGGG
>NZ_JBSPKX010000296.1:0-405 GCF_053848045.1 Mesorhizobium sp. BHbdii
GGCGACGCTTGGCTTCGTTTTCACTGCTGCCTGGAGCGAGCTTCTGTTCGCCCTGATGCTGATTTCCAGCGACGACCAGAAGACTTTCGCGGTCGGCCTGCTCACCTTTATCGGCAAGTTCGCCGTCGACTGGGGGCAGATGATGGCGGCATCCATCCTGGCGCTGATCCCGGTCTGCATCTTCTTCGCCTTCCTGCAACGCTATCTCGTCACCGGCCTGACCGCCGGCGCCGTCAAAGGATAGATCGATGGCTTCTGTTACACTCGATAAGGTCCGCAAGGATTATGGCGCCGTCCGCGTCCTGCATGCGGTCGACCTTGAAATCGCCGATGGCGAGTTCGTCGTCCTGGTCGGGCCGTCCGGTTGCGGCAAGTCAACGCTTTTGCGCATGATCGCCGGGCTGG
>NZ_JBSPKX010000297.1:0-405 GCF_053848045.1 Mesorhizobium sp. BHbdii
CACGCGAACCGGAGCCTTAACGCCGAAATGACCGAGGTTGCCCGAATGCTCAACGAGAGAGGTCTGCCTCCGATGTCAGAAGCGCTTTTGGCTCTTCAACGACACCTGCCAGGGCCTCCGTTCGGGTTGCCGACCTATGTCGTAAGACAGTTTGAAGACGCCTATCTCGTTTCCAATCGCAGGCTGGCCGACCGGCTGCGGGATCCTGAATTTGAGGAAATGTCACGGCCCGGATGGCGTACGGACGGAGTCTGCATGGCCGGACAGATTGACGACGCCAGATTCGCCGAAATCATCAAACTGGCAGGGCGGGAAGCCGCCGGCATCGGGCATCTCGCAGCATCATCTTGATATTTCCGCTGTCTTCAGCTTCAGGAAACAAGTCTTCCAATATTCTATTGATTC
>NZ_JBSPKX010000029.1:0-3344 GCF_053848045.1 Mesorhizobium sp. BHbdii
GTCAGCTTCGCGGTGCTGTTCAGCAATCTCCTGCAACGAAAGGCCGCCTGCGTAGTGAGCGGACTGCGAATGATCGGCGACACCATAGTATTCGAAACCGCGCTTGCGCGTGGCTTCAGCCATTGCCTCAAGCGTTTCGGTGCCATCGGATGCGGTCGTGTGAGAATGCAGGATGCCATGCAGATCTTCATCCCCAATGAGGGCGGGTAGCTTCTGCTTTGCCGCCCTCTCAATCTCGTCCCTGCCTTCGCGCAATTCAGGCTCGATAAACTGCAAGTCTAGAGCTTGGTAGATTTCTTCTTCTGTCGCTGACGCGATCAGCTTTCTCCCGCGATGAAGCCCGTCGGCGTTTAGGGTGAATCCTTTGTCGGCCGCGAACGTCTTCAGTTGCTCAAGGTGGTCTGCCGAACCGGTTGCTTCGAGCAGGTTCGCGCCAAAGTGCTTCCTGTCCGTGATAACAAGCCTGAGGGTCGTATCCTCGATTCCAGTCGACTTTCTGCCCTGCGCTACCAGGGCGAAGTCGGAAACGAGCTCGCAACCGCGCCGGAAGTCACCTGCAATTTCGACGCGCGAAAACTCTGGATGCTGTTGCTTCACCGATATGACCGCATGTTCGAGAAGAGCGGCGGCCTTGTGCAGGTGAAGTTGCGTTTCGCCGCTTGGCACGATGGCCAGGTTCTGCAGGAGTTTTGTCTGAAGTGCGGCGCCGAGCCCTTTGACTGGGCGTATGCGGTCTTCTCTTGCTGCGGCCTCGAGCTCCGCCAGCGAGTTCACGCCGAGCGCCTGATGAAGCTTCAGTATCTTATCGGGACGAAGCCCGGGTATGGCAAACAGCTCCATCACGCCCGCTGGAACATCCTCGCGCAGCTTCTCAAGGCTTGGGTGCGTGCCGGTTTGGTAAAGCTTGGTCACGATGTCTGCGATCGCGTCACCGATCCCCGGGATCTTGGTGAGGGCGCCGGTGGCGATGATCCGATCAAGCGGCTGCGACAGCGCCGTCAGACTGTCTGCCGCGCGCAAGTATGCCTTTGTGCGATAGGGATTGTCGCCGCGCATAGACGCCCGTTGCGCGTACTCCCTCAAAAGACTGGCGACGGTCCTCGGATCGATTTTTGCCATGGCTTCAGCCAAACGAGGCCGGTCTCCGCAGGTTCCAAGCGCCGCGTTGCCCTTTAAATCCCGGCTTTACTGCCTCTTCCCGCGTCGGACGCTACAGATTGGGCAAGGATTGGTCAGCGCGACCCCATCCCGCTAGAGCTTTGGAGGCTGCGCGTTTCTTTAATTCAGGAGCATCGCCCACGTGGAAATGAGAGGGCGCATCTATTGTCTTCATCTCTGCCCACGTAATCGGTGCCGCGATAGGGGCGCCCGGACGTGATCTTGCGCTGTAGGGCATGATCGCGGTCGCCCCGCGCTGATTGCGTAGATAGTCCACAAAGATGCGACCCTTGCGGCGCGCCTTTGACAACACGGCCGTGAAATGGGCCGGATCGCTCTGGGCGACCGCCTGCGCTAGGCGAGACGCGAAGTCCTTCACCTCTGGCCACTCGGCGCCAGGGGTGAGGGGCGCGATGACGTGCACTCCTTTGCCTCCCGTCAGCATCGGGAAAGTCGTAAGCCCCAGCGATTTAAGGATAGCGCGGAACTGAAAGGCAGCGGCGCGGACGGCCTCAAAATCGAGGCCTTCATCGGGGTCGAGGTCGAACACGAGGCGGTCGGCCTTTTCGATATCCTCGATCCGAGCCCCCCATCCATGCAGCTCAATCGTTCCCATTTGGACGCAAGTCATCAGTCCGTCGGCATCGTCGACATAGAGATATGGTTCCTCGTGCCCGTCCTTCTCCGTGATGCCGACGTGGTGGACTTTGTCGCCAAAGCTGCCGGCGTCGTGTTTTTGGAAGAAGCACTTCTTCGCGCGGCCCTGTGGGCATCGAACCAGACTGATCGGCCGGCTGCCAACCCAAGGAAGCATGATCGCCGCGACCGCTGAGTAATGGTCGGCGAGCTGTCCCTTGGTGATGTTGGACTCCGGATAGATGACGCGGTCACGGTTACTTATCGCGATGGCGGTTGTCGCAGACGCGGCGAGATCGGCTGCATGACGTTCCGTCTCGAGGACGACCGCCTCCGGCTCCTTGTCTTCGCGGAGACCAAGATAGCTCGGATGTCGTAACGTCCCTTCATTTGTCATTTCGGTGAAGGCAATCTCAGCGACCAGTTTCGGACGGAGCCAGTGTGCGCCGCGCACTTCGGCGCGTGGTGCGTCGACGGTCGCGGCCTTCTGCTCAAGCGGCGCCATGATCTTCAAGAGACGAAGAAGTTCAGCGGTATCGAAGCCGGTGCCGACTTTCCCGGCGTAACGCAGCTTGCCGCCCTCATGAACGCCAAGGATCAAGGACCGAAACGCGCGGACCTTGTCGGACGGCGTCCAGCCGACAATCACAAATTCCTGCCGCCTGATGCATTTGATCTTCAGCCAGCTTGCGCCGCGGGCCGCCACATAACTCGAATCCGCGAGCTTTGAAATGACGCCCTCAAGGCCGGCTGCGCAGAAGCGATCGAGCAGCTCTTCTCCGCGGCCGAGGATATGGTCGGAGTAACGAAGGACCGGATTTTTCGCAGCCAAGATCGCCTCCAGCTTCGCCTTGCGCTCAAGAAGAGGAAGCCTTGTCAGATCTTCGCCGTCGAGCTGCAGCAGATCGAACGCATAAAAGTCGATAGTCGCCGGGGCACCCTTCAATGCATTCTGAAGCGCCTGGAAGTTAGATCTTCCTTCCGCATCGACAACCACGGCCTCGCCGTCAATCAGGGCGGAGCGCACCTTGAGCTTGCGAGCCTCGGAGAGGATCGAGGGAAAACGGCTAGACCAGTCCAGACCAGATCGTGTGTAGGCGCGCGCCTCGCCACCGCCGACGGCAACGAGAATACGATAGCCGTCGTATTTCATCTCATGGATCCAACGATCGCCGGAAGGGACCGTGTCCACGAGCGTTGCGAGCTGGACCGGCCGGAAAGCGGGCGGCGCTAAAGTGACCTCGTCACGAGCGGGCGACTTCGCTTGACTAGCGCTCGACCCATTGATTGCCTTATGCGACGTTGGTTTGACCACTCTGACCTAAACCATACTCCAGAGACGAAATAGCGTTATCCGCGTCCAACGCGCGACTACTTCTTTAGTTTCGCTGCAGGCCGTTCGCGATCATTGGCGACCCGCTTGATTAGCGCCTCGGCCTGAGGCCGTGCTCCTGCCTCCGGCCCTTCCATTTTCCCGATTTGCGCGCACAGCTCACTGGCAATAATCAAGAGCAGGAACGTGCCCTCAAATGCCGCCACAGCGTATCCGC